>JBDRCH010000014.1:0-48753 GCA_043821945.1 archaeon | reverse complement strand
GATAGCTTAACACAAGGAGAAAACTTTAATTTTAGTTGGGTAATGAATGTTACTTCTTCGTCAGTAGAGAATTATTTAGTTGATGTTTTAGTTAATTCTTCATTTGGAAGTGCAAATGTTCCTGATAATAATAGTGAGGATAGGTTGGTTGTTTTGAATCCAGAGGAAGCTCCTGCAAACACTGCACCAAATGATCCAACTGTTTCACTTGTTTCATTAGATTACACTAACAAAACTTTGCAGGATTTGAATTGTTCTGCTCTGATTACTGATAATGATGCAGGAGCTAAATTAAATGTGACTGTGTTATGGATTAAGAATAAGGGATTGAACCAGACAATTTATTATAATAATAGTTATTCAAATGCAACTATGTTTAGTGCTATTTTAGAAAGTGAGAATACTACAAAGACTGATAATTGGACATGTAGCTTGAAGTTGTTTGATGGAACTGATTATTCGAGTTTTGTTAATTCAACTAATCTTACTATTTTGAATACACTTCCAACTGTTACATTGCTTACTCCTGATAATTATAATGTTACAACAAACAGAACTCAAAAGTTTACTTGGAGTGGCAGTGACGATGATAATGATGCTTTAACTTATCAAATAAATATAACCTTAACTGCTTCAAGCACTTGTTCTGATCCTGACAGAGATGATGCTTCAATCTCCAATACTTATTATATACCTTCACCTTATATGAATTGTTTACAGGATAATGGAGATTATTATAATTGGACTGTTAGAGCGAGCGACGATGGTGGAAGCACTTATGGGGGGTGGGCTGATTCAAGAAGAATAGATTATCAATCAAGTATAATAATAGCAATGGTTAATGACACTGTTTCATTTGGAGGATTAGGAATGAGTGCAACAAATAATACAACAGATAATAGCCCTCTACCATTTTTAATAAGAAATGATGGTAATTGTTTCCTTAATATAAGTTTGAATTCAACTAATTTATGGAATAGTGTTGTCAATCCTTCAGAATATTTCCAATACAAGGTTGATAATAAATCAGAAGAAAATGGAAGTTTTGATTGGATTTTGAGTAAAACAACTTGGCAAAATGTTCCTGATGCAAATTATGAGATGGTAATAGTTAATTTTAATTGGAGTGATGAAACAGACAGTGCTGAAGTTGATATTTTAGTAACTGTTCCAAGTGAAGAAGGTTCAGGTGATAGGGAATCAACCTTAGGATTTAAAGCAGAATTAGGAGAATAAAATGAAAAATGAAAAGATAACAACTGAGAAAAAAGTTTTAATAGCCGAGGCTGTTTTTGTAGCAGGTGTTTTGATTTATTTATTCTTTTCAACAGCTCCTTCCCAAGTTTATCCTTTGCATGGTATGACTATAATAGAACCTGATTTTAATATTGAGATTGAAAATGGAGAGGAAGTTTTAATTTCTACAGATGAGAATTTTTCAAATCTGATTATATTAAATGATGGCTCAGATATTACTTTGCCTCCAGGAATATATTATTGGAAAGTTAGAAGCAAATTTAGGGAAAGTGAAATTAAAAGTTTTGAAATTAAAGGGCATGTTGGATTGGATATAAAAGAAAGACCTGAAAATTATGAGTTGCAGAATTCAGGCAATGTTGATTTGAATGTCAATAGAGAAAAAGACGGAGTTGTAAGTCAAATGGAACTTGATGTTGGAGAATTTAAGGAGGTTGAAAAAGATGATTCAAAATACGAGGGTGAACAAAAATGAAATTTAAATTATTTATCTTGATGTTTATTTTGATTCTTACTCTTCAAAATGTTTTTGCTATTGGGATAACTCCCGGAAGAACAACTGTTAATTTTGAACCAAATTTAAATAAAGAAATCCAATTTTCAATTATAAACTCGGAACATAAAGACATGTCAGTGGTATTTGTTGTTAGAGGTGATTTGGCTGATGTTGTAACTTTAACGCAGACTTATGCTGAATTTTCTTCTTCAGATGATTCCAAGTCTTTTTCCTATATGGTGAATCTTCCTGATAAAATAGCAAAGCCAGGATTATATGAGATAGAGATAGTTGCATTAGAAATGCCAAAAGACATCAAGGAAAAGGGAACTTTTGTTGGAGCTACTATTTCAGTTGTAACTCAATTGTATATTCAGGTTCCTTATCCAGATAAATATCTTGAAGCAGATGTTAATGTTATGGATTCTGAAGGTAAAACAATTTTCCTTATCCCTGTTGTTAGCAGAAGCAAACTCGACATTGTGAATGTTAAGGCAATGATTGATATTTACACAAGTTTAAATGAAAAAGTTGCGAGTATAGAATCTAACTCTCTTTCTTTGAACAGCTTAGAGAGAAAAGAACTTGTAGCAGAATTGGATTCAGTTGTCAACCCTGGAAAATACCTTGCTGTTGTTAATATTATTTATGATAATGAAATTCTTAAAATTGAAAAAGAGTTTAATATTGGTGAAATGGTTTTAGAAATTAAAGAAGTAAATGTCAGAGACTTTCAATTAGGTGAAATTGCTAAATTCGAGGCACTTGTTGAAAATAAATGGGCGAGTGATGTGAAAGAAGTTTATTTGAATATCCTTGTTTATAATAATGAAGGCGAAGTTATGGCTGACTTTAAATCACCTACTTATGACTTAAATGCTTTGAGCAATGTAGAAATGGTTGCTTATTGGGATACAGGAGGAGTTCATGAAGGAACTTATGATGGAAAAATTCTTTTGAAGTTTGGAGAGCAATCAATAGATAGGAATATACAGATGAAAATTACTGATGACAGCATTGAAATAATTGGATTGACAGGTCATGTTGTTGTTAAACAAAAAGGAACTTTTAACTTGAATAATCTTCTAATCATCGCAGTTATTGTATTAGTTTTGGCTAATATATTTTGGTTTGTTGTTGTTAAGAGATTAATGAAAAGAAAGAAATAATAATAATAATAATAATAATAAAAAACTAATAATAAAAAAAACTCTAATATAGAAAATATAAAAGTTTATAAACTTAAAAATTATAATATCTATTAATTGATAAAAGGGGACAAAATGAATAAAGAAAAAATTGTGGTGATTTTATTGCTGATAACAATTATTCTGTCAATTGGTTCTATGATTGTTACATTTAGTTTGAATGTGGGTGAGAGACTTTCAAATTTTCAATCAAATCAAATCAGTTTACCTAACTCAAATGCAGGAAATATTAATTTGGAAATAGAAAAAAATAATGGGGGAGTTGATTAATGAAAACAACAGAAATGCTTATTATTGTTGCAATTGTTGCTGTAGCTCTTGCTTCAATTAATTTGATGATTACTATCAATAAAGTTGGAGATTTTAAAACATTGGTTGGTTTTGCAACTGACACAGGGGTGGCAAATCTTACTATCCAATCAGATGTGAATATTAATTTTACTCGGGACAATTTAAGTTGGGGAACTGGTTATGTTACTACAGGACAAACTGAATGTGAGATGACTTCACAAGGCCTTATGAACTGCACTAATTTTGCTACTCTTACTGATGGTCTTACACTTGAGAACATAGGAAATGCTGAAGTAACCTTAAATTTAACTTCTTCAAAAAATGTTGAAGATTTTCTTGGAGGAAATGCCTCTGTTTTTCAATGGAATGTAACAATAAATGGAACTGAATCTGGTGCTTGTGGATATCGCCCAATAAATATTTCATCATGGACTAATGTTACCACAACAAGCGGAGGAATACGTGCTTGTGATAATTTTAGTTTTAGAAATTCTCATGATGAGATACAGGTGGAATTAAGACTTGTTCTTTCTAGTGCGTATACTGGAACAAAAGGAGTAACTATTACTGCAGAAGGAGTTACTTATAGTCCATAATTCTTAATATTATTTTAGTAAGATATAAAAACATATTTTGTGATAGATTCATATGGAAAAATTAAAGAGGTATTTGTTAATCTTTTTTAGTATTTTTATTTTTTTATTTCTAACAGAAACTTGTTATTCACTTGGAGCAACTCCTGCAAGAGTAGATATTAATTTTTATCCAGGTGCTGAGAAAACTATTGTTTATAATGTTCTTGAAGATAATAATGAAAAAGAATTAGAGATCATTGTTGATGGTGATCTTGCAGAATATGTAAAATTAGATAAAAAAACTCTTGTGGGAAGTGATTCTTTTAAGGCAGTTCTAAAATTACCAGAATATATTGAAAAACCAGGAGAGCATAAAATTTTTGTTTGGATTAAAGAAAAAATTGATGAAGAGCTTGTTGGAGATGTTGGAACTTCTGTAAATGTGGGGGTTTTAATCGTTGTTGATGTTCCTCTTCCCGGGAGATATGTTGAACTTGAACTTGAATCAGATAATGTTAATGTTGGAGAACCAGTTAATTTTGCTTTGAAAGTAATAAGTAAGGGAACTGAAATCATAAATATCACTCCTCAAATAGAAATTGTTTCTCAAAATAATCTTAATGATCCTATTGAAACTCTTTATTTTCAAGAGAGAGAATTAAAAAGTCAGGATGTTTTAAAATTAAAAAAATCTCTTGATACTACCGGGTACAATCCAGGAAAGTATAAAGCAACTGCACTTGTTGAATATGGAAAACTCGCTAAAGCAGAGGCTGACTTTAGGATAGGAGATTTAATTATTTATATGATTAATCATACAAATGAAATAGTTATTGAAAAAATTAAACCTTTTGATGTAGAAATAGAAAGTGGTTGGAACAATCAAATAGATGGTGCTTATGCACATATTTTGATATTTAATAATTCAAAAGTTTTAGCAGATTTCAAAACATCTTCAACTTCTTTAACTCCATGGGAGAGAAAAACAATTACTGGGTTTTTTGATACTAGTAATTTTACAAAAGGAATTTACGATGCTAATATAACTCTTATTTATTATGGAAAAGAAAGAGGCGAGAGTGTTAGTGAATTAGTTAAAGTAGAATTTGTTGAAAAGACCAATGAAATTATAATTGTCTTGATTATTGTTGGAATAGTAATATTGTTGGCAGCAATATTCTTTGTAATTAGGTATTTTATAAAAAAGAAAAAATGAAAAAGAAACTAACAATTTTTTTGTTGATAATGAGTTTAGCAATGTTTTTATTAGTGTTATATGTGAATTCTAAAATTGTTCTGAAAGAAGAAGAAATAATTGCAACTTTAATTGTTGGGAAAAAGTCAGGTTTTGATGCTAATACCACTGCTCTTACATTTGGAATGATTGCACCTGGTTCAAGCTCTAGCAGAAGTCTTGTGATAGAGAATGGATATGATTTTCCAATTAAAGTTGAATTTAGTGCTAAAGGAAATATCGCAGATTTTCTTATTTTTGAGAAGATAATTTATTTAGATCCAAGAGAAACAAGTAAGTTAAGTATAGGCACAATAATTATTACCAATGAGAACCCTGGGAATTATTCAGGGAAAATGATTGTGATTACTAAGAGAAATTTGTTTGGTAATAAAGAGTAATATATTTAAATTGAATTTTCTTATCAACAAAATGAAAAGAGGGAATTATTTTATTCTGATATTGATTATTGTTTTGGGTTTATGTCTATCGAGTATTGTTTCTGCATGGACAAAAACAGGAATAACATATACTACAGATGGAAGTTATTCAGATGTGAATTCTGCTTTTTTAGACGCTGATTCTAATGATATTATTAATATACCTATTGGTTCTTTTGATTGGGGTAATAATAAACTAACATTCAATAAAAAAATTATATTACAAGGTGCTGGGATAGCAAGCACTACAATAACAAGCGACACAGTTGATCCAATGATAGATATTACAAGTGCAGATGCTTCTGGGTGCAGGATAACTGGATTTAAGCTCATTAAAACAAGCGGTAGTGGTATTCAAATCAGTAGTGTTCCAGTTGTGGATTTTCGTTTTGATCATATTTATTTTGATTATACTATTAATAGTGATGCTATTATTATTGATTATGGTACAAGCAACACTAAAACAACCCGTACTAAAGGATTAATTGATAATAATATTTTTGAAGAGTGTAGATTAAATTATCATGATATTACCTGTGCTGATAGATATGATTGGCAGATATTTGCAGATGATAGAAATTTAGGTGGAGATGATGCAATATATGTTGAAGATAATACGTTTCGACAAGATAGCTATAGTGTTAATCGTAGATTTTGCGATTCTGATTGTGGGGCATCTTTTGTGATAAGATATAATAATGTAAGTGGTAGAGGACTAGAGTCCCATGGTGTGCAGGATAATCATTTGTATCGTTCTAATTTAAAGTATGAAATTTATCGTAATACTATGGATGGGCAAAAGTCTGTTGGTGGTACTTGGAATTGGGTTTGGCTTAGAAGTCCAACTGTAATGATGTTTCAAAACGATGCTGAGGATTATGGCGATAATGAAATCCAAATTTCAGACTATCATGTTATTACAGGGGATGTGGAAGGTGGCCTGGATCCTTGTAATGGTGGCGAACCCCATGATAGTAATTATGGTGTGTCTGGTTCTAATGGTTGGCTTTGTATGGACCAACCTGGAACTGGTCCTGATAAATCGCTTAGAACTGCTGACAACCAATATACAGATCAATGGCCTTCGCCTTTTTATGTTTGGGATAATGATTATGAGGGATCTTCAAGCAATAATGTGGTAACATATAATGAGGATCTTATTAAGGAGGATAGAGATTATTTTAGGACTGGTGGAGCAATTGGTGTTAGTTCGGGTATTTATTCAAACAGGCCGATAACATGCAAAGAGGGACAAGGTTATTGGTGTACTGATTGTGGGAATTGGAATAAGGGCACTTCAACTGTGGTTTCTGATTGGGACTATGCTCAGGGGGTTTTGTATAGATGTGGTTTGATTGGGGATTATTATGATGGAGAGCAAAGTGATACTTGGGAAGAATATTACATCCCTTACACTTATCCGCACCCGTTGAGGGGAGAGAGCACTTGTGGCAATAGTATTATCGAAGGAACAGAAGAATGTGACGACGGAAACACTATTAATGGAGATGGTTGTAGTTCAAGTTGTTTGAATGAAGTTGCAATCTGTCAACCAGGTGATCAATACAAAATAATTGATTCAACAAATATACAAGCCTGTTCTTGCGAACAAGTTGATGTTCAGGCTGCAGTTGATGCTGCAAGTGCGAGTGATACTGTGAAGGTTCCTGCAGGGAGTTGTGTTTGGGATTCGTCTGTAACAATAAATAAATCAATTATTTTAAAAGGTCAAACTATTGGATGTCCTGAAGCCTGTGATGACGGCACAATTATTACTGGTAGCGGATCCAATGGGCTGATATATGTAAATGTGTTAGGTGATAAAACTATTGATATAAGTGGATTTACACTTGATGGGAATTTGTTTGCAGGAAGTATCATAAAGATAGTAAACACCCATTTGACTAATCCTTTAAAAAATATTATTGTGCATCATAATGAGTTAAAAAATTCAGGTTCTGGAGCTATGTCTACAAGTGGTTTGGTTTTTGGACTAATATCCAATAACAAATTTAGTGGTAATTATTTTGACTTTAGACTTGGGGGTGATAATTTAAATTCATGGGTCTTGTACCCAGGGATAGATAATATAGGAACATCTAATTATCTATATATTGAAAATTGCATTTCAACTGGAAATGCACATTATCTTATAAGTAGCGGTGAAGGGGCAAGATGGATTTATCGGCATAATACTGTTATTGCAAGTAATACTACGATAGCTTTATGGGATATTCATGGGGATACTAAAAATTATGGGGTTGTAGCTGCTGAAATATATGAAAATGATGTGGATATGAGGCTTTATGATCATCTTGTGACAGCATTTGATTACCGTGGAGGAACAGCCTTGATTTACAATAATGAGATACAGACAAGTGATGATATTTATGGAAAAGTCAGGGAAGAATATGGAACTCCAGAACAATATTGTAGTGACGGCTGGACAACACCAAATAGCCAATTTGTTAATAATGGTTATATCTGGAATAACAAAGATGTTACTAATAATAAAATAATTAAGGTAATAGAAAGTGATTGTGAATATGATTTTATTCAGGAAGACACTTCTTGGTGGGATGATGCTGTGGGAACTCCTGCAGGAGGGTTGGAATCGCCCTTGAATTTTTATTATGATTTATCAGAATATAGAAGTGCATCATGTTTAGATGATGATGTATACTGGGAAACAGATACAAAAAAACTTTACAGATGTGTTGGGGATAATAATTGGATATTTGTTTACACCCCCTACACTTATCCTCATCCTTTAACTCTTCTTTCATCAACCTGTGGAAATGGAATAATTGAGAATGGTGAAGAATGCGACGACGGAAATGCTGTTGATGGAGATGGTTGTAGCTCAATTTGTAAAATAGAATCATCATGCATTCACACTTCAGACACAAACTGCGACGGAAAAGTTGACATAAAAGAATTAATATTTTTTATAACAAAATATAATAATGGTGAAGTTGCAATTTCTGAATTAACTTCTGCAATAGATGTCTGGAAGGGGTTTTGAGATTATTATTAATTTATGAGGGTTTAAACTATCTGGACAATTCTTAAATTTTTTTTATTTATGAATCCCGATACTTTTCTGCTTTTTCTTTTTTTTGAATGAATAAATTGTCAGATTTTTATAATTCCTAAGACCAATAGGAGTTTGTCAATCTGTTGTTGTGCTTTCTGGGATTTTTCTTAAATATAATCGAACTTTCTCTCTGTTTTCTCTTTCTAATTCTTCTAGATTTTCATTGACTATTTTGTTATAGTTAGATATATATTATTTAACTTTTAATTTTTTAAATAAATTATTGTATTAATGATGTAAGAAAGTTTTATAAACCAACTTCTATCTTATTATTTATCTGATGAACGAGATTCAAATGAAGATGTTCGTTCTAGGTAAATAAGTAAAATGACAGATGTATATCAAATAATTGAGAAAGCAAGAAAGACTGGCAAGGTAGAAAAAGGAACCAATGAAGTTACTAAAGCAATTGAGAGAGGAACAGCTAAACTTGTTGTTTATGCTAGTGATGTTGAACCAAAGGAAATTATTGCTCATTTGCCTTTGTTATGCAAGGAGAAAAACATTCCTTGTCAAGAAGCAGACAATAAACAAAAGTTAGGAATTGCAGTTGGAATTCCTGTTTCAGCGTCGTCAGTTGTTGTGATTGAAGCTGGAGATGCAGAAAAGGATATTGCTACCTTGAAATAAATTTTAGATATTAAAAATGGCAAAATCACAAAAACAAGAGAATAAACAGGAAAAAAAATCAACAGGAACAAAAGGCAGTGAAAAAATTTTAGGTGAAGTTGTTCCAGCAGTTGTTGAAGAAATTATAGGAAGGACTGGTTTTAGAGGTGAGGTTATTCAAGTTAAATGTTGTGTTCAAAAAGGCAGAGATGAAGGCAGAGTAATGCGAAGAAATGTAAAGGGACCTATTAGAGTTGGAGATTATTTAATGCTTAGAGAAACTGAAATTGAAGCAAGAAGAATTAAATCAAAAGTCACAAAAGGTGCTTATACTTAAAATGCCTAAATGTTCGTTTTGCGGAAAAGATTATGAAATTAATCGAGGAGTAACTCTTGTTTTAAACAGCGGAGTAATCAAACATTTTTGTTCCTCAAAGTGTAGAAAAAATAATCAGATGAAAAGAAGAAAAATTAGATGGATTAAATAGAAACCTATTTAAATCCTTTTTTCTTTAATCAATAAAAGGTGATTAAATGAGTTCAAAAAAAGAAACTTTCAGGATTGGCTTAGTTATAGGAATTTTATTCTTAATCGTAGGAGTCTTTTCATTAAATTTTGTTTTTAATGGCAATGTTATTTCTGAGAGAAGCATTTTTTTAGGAACGCTTAGTACTGTGGGGGAAAATTTGGTTGAATCAGGTGTTGTCAGAGAATTTTCATCAACACAAGTTAATCAAGGAGAAACAGTCACAGTTCATTTAGGTGTTTTTATTAAAGGAGGAGAAAGTTTCTATGCAATTGAAGAATATATCCCTGAAGGATGGGTTGTTATCAATAATGGAGGAGGTTCTACTACTGATGCAAATACTTTAAAGTGGGTTGTTATTCAAAATGCCCTTGACACAACATATTCTTACACTATCAAAGCTCCAAGTAACATTGGCGATTATTCATTTTCAGGTCATTATATGTTTGAAGGTTTTAGTGATTCAAAAATTATATTAGGAGATAATCTTATAGGTGTTAGTGATTCTCCTCAAACTTGCACAGATCAAGGAGGAGATATTTGTTCAGCAGAAGAATATTGTCCTGGAACAAGTTTGACTTCTACTGATTCAGATAGGTGCTGTTCGAAAAATTGCGAACTACCAATATGTACAACATGTGACACTTGTGGAGCAGGGTTGTTCAATTTATGTGACAGAGCAGAATGTTATTCTTGTTTGAATGATGAATGTTATTTTATTAATAATCTCATATTTAATGGATGTAATTCTTGTATTGAATCATCTTGTGAAGACTATGGAAATGATTATCAAACATGCATTGATAATCCTTGTGGATTAAACAATTGTAGTTGGAGTGGAATCAGCTGTTTTGAAGAAAAATGTATCCCTTCTTGGAGTTGTACTAATTGGAATACTTGTGTAGGAGATATTCAGGTAAGAACATGTATAGATTTAAACAATTGTGGTATTGGTGATTCTAAACCTAGTGAAACTCAACCTTGTATTTCTGAAAATTGTGATGCTGATTATGATGGCTATGATTCAGATAATGAAACTTGTTTAGGAATAGATTGTAACGATTATAATTCTAATATAAATCCAGGAGCAATAGAGATTTGTGAAAATGGAATTGATGAGGATTGTGATGGAAGTGATTTGATTTGTCCTGTTAAAATATGTGTAGATCAAAGAGGAGATATTTGTTCAGCAGAAGAATATTGCCCAGGAATAAATTTAACTGCGGTTGATTCAGATAAATGTTGTTCGAGTGAATGCTTGCTTCCAACTTGTACAACTTGTGATAATTGTGGGGTTGGTTTGTTCAATTTATGTGACAGAGCAGAATGTTATTCTTGTTTGAATGATAACTGTTATTTTCTTGATAAATTAATTGTAGATCAATGTAATTCATGTAATGGTGCATCTTGTGAAGATTATGGTAAAGATAAACAAACTTGTCTTGATGATCCTTGTGGATTTAGTAGTTGTAGTTGGAGTGGAAAGAGTAAATCTTGCGTGGTTTCTACACAATCAAAACCAGGTAAACCCCCTAAGGTTAAATAAATAATTTATTATATTCTAGATAAATTCTGCACTAATATTATTTTATGTTTTTTATAAAAATCTAATTGTTATGTTTTTTATCGACGATAAAACCAATTTTAGCTTAGAAAGATTTATAAAGTAAAGTCCTCTTTTTTTAGTAGAAATCTTAAAAAGATTTTACCAAAATAAATTAAATAATAGCAAAAGCTTTGAAAAATGAACGAATATAAGGCAGAGTCAATTAAAGTTTTAGAAGGCTTAGAAGCAGTTAGAAAACGTCCTGCAATGTACATTGGTTCTACTAGTAAGGAGGGGCTTCATCATCTAGTTTGGGAAGTAGTAGACAATTCTGTTGATGAACATATGGGGGGTTTTTGTGGTCTGATTAGTGTTTCTATAAATAAAAATGGTTCTGTTAGTGTTGAGGATGATGGAAGGGGTTTTCCCGTAGATATACATCCACAATACAAAATCCCTGCAGTTGAATTAGCATTAACAAAACTTCATGCAGGAGGAAAATTTGATAAAAAATCATACGCTATTTCAGGAGGTCTCCATGGAGTAGGAGTTTCTTGTGTAAATGCATTATCAATTAAGTTAATCGTTGAAGTTAAAAGAGACGGAAAGATTTACCAACAAGAATATTCCCAAGGAAAGGTTAAAACAAAATTAAAAGTAATTGGAAAATGTAAAAATGGAGAGACAGGAACTAAAGTAACTTTTTGGCCTGATGAAGAAATTTTTACAACATTAAATTTTGACTATAAACTTTTAGAAAATCGTTTTAGGGAAATTGCTTATCTAAATGTAGGACTGAAAATTAAGTTATTCGATGAGTTTAGTAATAAAATGGAAGAATTTTTTTCTGCAGGAGGTTTAATTGAATTTGTTAAATGGATGAACAAAAGCAAGGATGTGCTCCATAAGCCAATTTATTTTAAAAGAAGAGATAATGGAACAGAGGTTGAAGTGGCTATCCAATATAACTCAGGGTATAGAGAAAATATCTTTGGATTTGTTAATACTATTAATACGGTTGAAGGAGGAACACATGTTTCTGGTTTTAAAACTGCTTTAACAAGAGTTATTAATGATTATATGAAGAAAAAAATGAATACTAAAGATGGCAGTTTAATGGGAGATGATGTCAGAGAAGGTTTAACTTCTATTGTTAGTGTTAAAATTGCTGAGCCCCAATTTGAAGGACAGACAAAAACAAAACTTGGAAATTCAGATGTTAAGGGTTTTGTTGATTCAATAGTCACGATTGCCTTGGGGGAATATTTTGAAGAAAATCCTGCTATTGCTAAGAAGATTGTTTCAAAAGCATTGGATTCATTAAAAGCACGTTTAGCTGCTAAGAAAGCAAAAGAATTAGTTAGAAGAAAAAATGCTTTTTCTCTTGGAGGCTTGCCAGGGAAATTAAATGATTGTTCAAGTAAGAAATCTGATGATACTGAGTTGTATCTTGTTGAAGGAGAAAGTGCTGGTGGTTCTGCAAAAAATGCTAGAGACAAAAATACTCAGGCCATTTTACCCTTGAAAGGTAAGATCCTAAATGTTGAGAAATCAAGTCCTGCAAGAGCATTGTCAAGCGAGGAAATTGCAAATATGATTACTGCAATAGGAACAGGAGTAGGTGAACAATTTGATATTAAAAAATTAAGATACAGCAAAATAATCATCATGACAGATGCTGATGTTGACGGAGAACACATTAAGACTTTGTTATTGACTTTCTTTTTCAGATTTATGATTGAATTAATCAAAGAAGGGAAAGTTTACGCTGCTATGCCTCCTCTTTATAGAATAAGAAAGAAAAAAGATCATTATGTTTACAGCGATGAGGAATTAAAAAAAATCACAGAAAAATTAGGAGCAACAAATGTCACGAGATTTAAGGGTCTTGGTGAAATGGGTTCAAACCAGCTTTGGGATACTACAATGAATCCTAAAACACGAAAGATAAAAAAAATCTATATTGAAGATGTTGTTGAAGCTGACTTGACTTTCTCAATGTTAATGGGAGATGATGTTCAATCTCGTAAAGAATTCATTCAAGAAAATGCAAAGGAGGCAGAACTGGATGTTTAAGATGCCAAAAAAAAGTAAAGTAGCAACACCAGATTGGATATTAGAAGGATTTGATTCAAAAGCAGATTGGGAAAAAACTCATGGAAAATCTGAAGAAAAAAAGAAAGAAGGAAAACTCATAAAGATCCGTGAATGTTCTAATTGTGGCAGTGATGATGTTGGAATTGTTTTAAGTGAAAGTGATTCTGAAGAAGAGAGCAATACTGGAAAAGAATGGGAATGTCATAAATGTGATTGGAAAGGAAGTAACATTATTAAGAAAGAATTAACAGAAGATGAATTTATGAAATATTTAGATGAAAAAGGGGAGGAAGTAGCATAATGGAAGATTGTATATTTTGTAAAATTGTTAAAGGTGAAATAGAATCTATAAAAATTTGGGAAGATCAAAATTTCCTTGCAATTTTAGATGTTCATCCGAATACAGAAGGAATGACATTAATTTTAACAAAAGAGCATTATGATTCATATGTTTTTAAGATGCCTGAAGATATTTATAGTAAATTTATGTTTGTTGCTAAAAAAGTTTCTAGAATCTTAGAAAAAGGACTTGGTGTTAATAGAGTAGCAATAGTCATGGAAGGTATGGGGATAAATCATGCACACCTAAAATTATATCCTCTTCATGGAGTGAAGCAGGAATTTCAGGAGATGTGGGCAGAGAAAGAGGTTTATTTTGATGAATATAAAGGATATATATCTACACAACTGGGACCTAAGAAATCAATGGAAGAATTAAAAAAAACTGCAGAAAAAATAAGAGGAGAATTATAATGCAAGATGAGAAAATAAACAATGAAATTGAAACAGATGTAGAAGTATTTGAGTTTTCATTAATTGATGAAGAAATAGACGAACTTATTGCAAAGTTGCAATTATTAAAGAAAACCAAAGAACCAATTAATTTTGATATTGATGATGAAAATGAATTAGTGATTCATCATGATAATGAGGATGAAGGAGAATGAAGATTTTTATAACTTATAAATTTGTAGGAGAAAATCCAGAAGAATTAGAAAGAACCCTTACAGAAATATCAGATACTTTAGAAAAATCTGGACATGAGGTTTATTCAGCATTTACTGATGAGGAATTATTTGTTAAAAATAATTTTTCTTTGAAACAGATATTGAATCATGCTTTGAATAAAATTGATTTGTGTGAATGCGTTTTAGTGTTTGTAAGGTCTCCTGAAAAAACAGAGGGAATGTTAATTGAAATTGGATATGCTTTAGCAAAAAAGAAGAAGATTATACTCGCAACTAGAAAAGGAGCTTATTTTCAATTTACACAAGAGATATCTGACCAAGTAATTGAATATGAAACTCTTGAGGAGTTAAAGGAAAAATTAGGAGAGCTGAAATGACACCAAAAACAACTTGTGATAAAATTGATGAAGATAAGAAAGCAACAGAACAAGGTGTAGTGAATACTGAAATATCTTCTGAGATGAAAAAGTCTTATCTTGATTATGCAATGAGTGTTATTGTTAGTCGAGCAATTCCTTCAATTGAAGATGGTATGAAACCTGTGCAGAGAAGAATTCTTTATGCAATGCAGCAAATGGGTTTGAAGCCAAATACTCAGACAAAAAAATCCGCGAGAGTTGTGGGAGATGTTATTGGTAAATATCATCCTCATGGCGATACTGCTGTTTATGATGCAATGGTTAGAATGGCACAGCATTTTTCATTAAGATATCCTCTTGTTTTTGGTCAGGGTAACTTTGGTTCAATTGACGGAGATCCTCCTGCTGCAATGAGATATACTGAAACAAAACTAATGAAAATAGCTGATGAGCTTTTACAGGATATTGATAAAGATACAGTCAAGTTTATTCCTAATTATGATAATTCTCTAAAAGAACCAGAATTACTTCCAGGAAAACTACCTGCTTTAATGCTCAATGGTGCAACTGGTATTGCTGTTGGTATGGCTACAAATATCCCTCCTCATAATTTAACAGAGGTTTGTGATTCTATCATTGCCTATATTAAAAATGAAAATATCTCTATCGAGGAACTTTGTGAAATTATAAAAGGTCCTGATTTTCCAACAGGAGGTTCTGTTACAGGAGAAATGATTGATCTGTATAGAACTGGTAGAGGAAGATTGATCATGAGAGGTAAAATAACAAATGAAATAATTAAGAACAAGGAATTAATAATCATCACAGAAATTCCTTATATGCTGAATAAATCTAATTTAGTAACGCAAATTGCAGATTTAGTTCAGTCAAAAAAAATAAAGGACATTTCTGATTTAAGAGACGAGTCAAGTAAGGGAAAAATAAGAATTGTTCTTGAATTAAAAAAAGGTGCAAATCCTAAATTTATAATTAATTCATTGTATAAATACACTCGGTTGCAAGATAGTTTTAATGTAAATTTTTTGGCTTTGGTCGGTGGACAACCAAAGATATTGAATTTAAAAGAAGTTGTTTACCGATATGTTAATTATAGAAAATCCATTGTAACTAACAGAACAAAATATGAATTAAAAAGAGCAAAAGAAAGACAGGAAATTGTCGAAGGTCTTTTGATTGCATTGAAGAGCATAGATGAAGTCATTAATTTGATAAAAAAATCAAAGAATAAATCAGAAGCAATAGAAAGCTTAATCAGCAAGTTTAAATTAACAAGAAGACAATCTGAAGCAATTCTCGAAACAAAATTACAGCAATTGACTTCTTTAGAAGTTGATAAATTAAAAAAAGAATCAGAAGAATTAAAGAAGAATATTGAAGAGTTTGAAAAAATCTTAGGAGATATTAAAGAAGTTTTAAAGATTATTGTCAAGGAAGTTAATGATTTAAAGAAAAATTATGGAGATAATAGAAGAACAAGTGTTTTGAAAAGTATTAAAGAAATTAAGGAAAAAGATTTGGTTCAGGATAAAGAAGTTGTTGTTACAATAACTGATAAAGGATATTGTAAAAGAATGGATGTTCAAAGTTATAGAGAGCAAAAAAGAGGGGGCAGAGGAGTTATCGGAAGCGGTTTAGCAACAGGAGATTTTGTGAAGCAATTAATCACTTGTTCTACTCATGACTACTTAATGTTCTTTACTACAAGAGGAAGAGTATTATGGTTAAAGGCTTATGAAATTCCCTCTGTAGAAAGATATAGCAAAGGAAAGGCGTTGATTAATCTTCTTAGTTTGAAAGATGAAGGCATAACCAAGGTTATCTCTGTGAAAAATTTTGAAGATAGTTTATTTATGGCTACAAAAAAAGGGGTTGTTAAAAGAATTTCATTAAAACATTTTTCAAAACCAAGAGCATCTGGAATAAAAGCATTAAACCTGCCAAATAATGAATCTGATTTTTTAATTGGGGTTGAAATTGTGAAACCCAAGCAAGAAGTTTTGCTTGCAACAAGAAAAGGACAAGCCATTAAGTTTAATAGTAGTGATGTTCGTGAAATGGGAAGATCAAGTTATGGGGTTACTGGAATAAAGCTCGGAAAAGATGATGAAGTTGTTAGTCTGGAAGTATTGGATACTGATGCTATCTTAACAATAACAAGAAAAGGATATGGAAAGAGAACAGCTGTTGTAGATTATAGAAAAACAGCAAGAGCAGGAAAAGGGGTGATTAATCTTAAAGTTTCTGAAAAAACAGGGGATATTGTAACAACAATCTCTGTTAATAATTCTGATAATATAATCATAACTACAGCAAAGGGAATAGTTATTAGAACAAGTTTGAAAAATATAAGGGTGATGGGAAGAGCTACACAAGGAGTAAGAATCGTTAAACTTCAGCAAGGAGACAAAGTTACAGATTTAATTAGAGTTGTTGGTAATAATGAATTTGACGGAGATGAAAAAGAAGAAATTGATTAAAACTCAACTTTTTTTATTTTTCTAACTATCTTAGAAATAAAAACTCCGAATAAAAATGTTATTAAGAAGACAATTATCACTCCGGTTATCATTTCATTTTTATTGAATCCCATTTCTAAAAAGGATCTCAAACCAAAATATCCCATCACTCCTTCAATCTTTCTTACAAAATTACCTACTGCTACATTTGTCGATAAAAATAACAAAAAGTTGTAGATCAATAAAGCAAGAATTCCATTAAAACCGTCTGTTAAGATTATTAATTTTTTATTATACTTCTTTTTCTTTCTCCCCTTTTTCATGTTTATATCAGTTAAAGATCATTTATAAGATTTTCTAAATCCTTACCAAATGTCTAATTCTTCTTTTTTTGATTCTTCGCAAATTTCTTCTTCTGAATTATAATCTTCTATTTCTTCTTTTTTTTCATAATTCACTTTACCTCCAAAACAGGAACACATGCTTTTGTATTCACACCAGTTACAAAGAATTGATTTTTGTGTTTGAAATTCTGTTGTGGATTCTACAATTTTTATTTGATTAAGAGTTTCTTGTTTTAATTGTGCTAATTGTTCATTAGTTCTTGTGGAAATAATTTTTAAATTGTGCGCAAGATAATGCCAGACTAATTTTACTTCTTTGTCTTCTCCAAAGAGGTTTTTTATTGCAATTGCATAAAGTGCAAGTTGTCTGTCTGAATCTATTTTTTCTTTTGTTGGAAGGCTGTTTGAGGTTTTGTAATCGTGGATTTCATATTCTTGTGTTTTAGGATTATAGACCAATCTATCTATGAATCCTTGAATTTGGTATTGATTATCCCCATCTAAATTAAGTATGATTTTTTTTTCAAGTTCAAGTGTGCTTTCATTAAATGGATGATTTTTTGAATAATAATCAATTAAGAATTGCACGCCTTTGTTGAAGTAATCTTTTTCAGAGAGATATTCTTTTACAATGAGAGTATCTTGTTCATAAGAGTCTTGCCATTTTACTACATAATAGTTTATTACCTCGTCAAGTGTCGGAATTCTTTTACTCATTACTTGTTTGTAGAGCCATTCGAGTGTGTCATGAACTGCTGAGCCTAGATGGGATTCAATTGTTTTCTCTATTTCTGGTTTTACCTTATCAATATAACGAAGTTTGAATTTGTAAGGGCATTGTTCAAAAGTAGATAATCTTGAATGAGAATATATCTTGGGTTTCTCTTTTTTCATTACAAGAAAAAAAAAAAATAGAAGTTATAAAGTTTGTTGAGATCATTTACTCACATTCTTCTGTTTCAGAATTCCAAGAAGTGTATCCTAAGTTCTGGCAGCATTCGTCATTCATACCAGGAGTAACTGTTCCACATCCTCCAACTAAATTGTCTTTAGAATCTTTTGCTAAAAATCCCCACCAAGAGGTTCTTATTTTTACAACTTCTCCTGTTTCAGAATTGATTCGAGTTCTTATTTTCTCTTTGACAGGAACTATTAAAAATAGTCTTGATCTTTTTTTTGCTTGAACTTCATAATATCCATCTTCATTTAACTCTATTTCATAATTTTCTAATCTTGCTTTAGTTTTCTGCCTGAGTTTTTCTTTTACTCCATCAGGTAGAACTTTGATTTCTTTTGTTTCATTTCCTTCAAATATCCCATAAACTCTTCCATCATGATGATACAATGTTACACTTGTAGTCATATTTTCTCCTTTGACTTGTACTATTATGTTTCCTGAATTTCCTGCTCTAATTGTCATTTCTCTTCCATTTTCAGTATAGCATTTTGTTGTTGATCCAGCACATGTGCAGTTGTTAGGACATTCTGATTCATTGCCATATCGTGCTTGTAATCTATTTTGAACTCTAATTGCTTTTTGAATTCTATTTTGAATTTGATTTAAATTATTATTTTCAGTAGAACCATTCTCGGAATGCCATTGGCACATATTCTTTACACACTGGCATTCAAAGTTATATTTATTTGCATCATAACAATCTTTTTCCAAACAATTTGTTAAAGATTCTTTATATTGTTGCAAGTTTCCGCAAAGTTGATTTGAGCATCCTCCTGCTTTGCAATCACTGCTGTCTGTGCAATAAGAGTAAGTTGATTTTCCACAAAATTTTTCAGAGGTTGTTGACTGAGAATTTTCTTGAGAAGATGTAGAATTTATTGACTGAGAATTATCATTCACTTCACTATTATTTTTTATAGCTGAGCCAGTCATTGAAATAGCCATTACAAAATTAATTAAAAAAATCACCATACAAAAAACAAATACCTTTTTCATTAAATGATTAATGAAATAGGGTTTATAAAATTTCCCCAAATCCTATGAGCCTCCAATGACTGTTGATATTCCTCGCTATTCCAACATTATCTCCTTTTAGTGAGACTATTGGAATGTTTAAGGAAAGTTCAATTTCGTTGTTGGTTATTTTTTCAATTGTTCCAACTGTTATTGTGGTGTTCACGCTTAACATGAGCATTTCTTTTGTTTTTAGTGGTTCAACTTTCTTTGAATCTTCAATTCCTAAAACTTCTTTGAATAATTGATATTTTAATTTAAGATTATGTGTGATCTCAGGTAAGTTATTTTTTAATCCAATAAGGCAACCTGTTAATGAATCTGCTTTTGTCAGAAAAGGGTCAAGTTCTGTTTCAATTGAGATACTTGCACCAGGAGTTATTTCTTTAGCTGATTTGTTTCCTTTATGTAATGAGAGTATTTTTGTTGTTAGTGTTTGATAAGTGTTTTGATTATTTTTCTTAATGCTCAAACCTGGTTTTATTTCAATTTCATCCCCTATTTTTAATTTACCTTGTTTTAGTATTCCTCCTAAAACTCCTCCTTTTAAGTTTTCTATTTTTAATCCCGGTTTGTTTATATCAAAACTTCGTGCAACTAAAAAAATTGGTTTTGTTTTTTCTTCTTTTTTTGGAATTTCAAGTTTTGTTAATTCTTCTAAAAGTTTGTCTATATTAATTTCTTGTTGAGCTGAAATAGGTATTATAGGGGAATTTTCAGCAATCGTTTCTTTTACAAAGTTTTTTATCTGTTTGTAATTTTTGAGTGCTTGTTCTTTTGAAACTAAGTCAATTTTATTCTGAACTATAATTATGTTCTTTATGTTTTTTGCTTGCAATGCTATAAAGTGTTCTTTTGTTTGAGGTTTTATTCCTTCATTTGCAGCAATTACTAAAATAGCAGCATCGATAATTGCAGCACCTGAGAGCATTGTTGCCATGAGCATTTCATGACCTGGTGCGTCTATAAAACTAATGTAACGAATAGGTTCGCCTTTTTTTTCAGTTGTAAAAGTATTTCCCTGTTTTGAAATGGTAATGTCTGCATAACCTAATTTAATTGTGATTCCTCGTTTGAGCTCTTCTGAATGAGTATCTGTAAACTTTCCAGTAAGCTTAGAAAGTAATGTTGTTTTTCCATGGTCAATGTGTCCAACGACTCCTACATTTAGTTCTGGTATTTGTTTCATAATAATTTGAGAAATAGATGGGTTATAAGGTTTTTGGATGCAAGAAGCTTTCTTTGTATTCAATTGGATAAATTTTTCTTTTATGATAAATAAAATCTTTCAAATTTGATAGCCTTTGTAATTTATATAATTCATGTTCTGTTGATTGTCTTACTCTTAATAAACGTCGAAGACAACTATCTCTGTATTCTTCTTCAAACCATTCAGGATATTCATCTACCTAATTAAAAATTGTTAAATGGGGAACAATTTCTCTTATCTTCAAATTGGGTTTTTCTATTTTTCTCATAAATTCATCGCAAAGGTTATTAAATGTTTTTTTATCAAGATATTTTTCTAAAACTTCTTCAAATTTCTTAATTTCTTCTTCATCATAGTAAAATTCAACAAAACCTCCTTGAGAAATATAAATAGTGTTATAAAATCCTATCCCAAGCATTTTTTTTACCCCTTCTGATTCTCCATGATACCATTCTTTTATTGTACCAAGAAAGTACATTCTTGTTACTGATTTTATGTAGCCCATTTCCTTTTTTAAGAAAAATAACTATAAAAAATTATTCTTTTTTCTCTTCAACAGGTTTATTTTCTTCTTTGGGTGATTCTGTTTCAGGAGTTTTATTTTGATCTGGAAAGATTTCATTAAGTTTTTTTGAGCCTTCTTTAAGAATCTTAAGATTTATTTGAACTATTTGGTCTGAAATAACTTTACCTCTAACTGTTTTTCTAAGTCTAAGTCCTTTTGGTTTTGGATTTGATTGTTTTTTCTTACCTTCTCTTCTAGGTCTTTTTTTCATTCCTTTTCCATATGTTAAAAGAACTTTTTTTAATCCAAATCCTTCAACATCTTGCATTGAAGTAAATCCAGCTTTGTCACTTGCTCCTGCAATTTCAAATTCATAACCTTCTAAGTCAGGAGAAATATCTTTTCCCTTTATTTTTTGACCTAACTCTTTTCCAAGAAGAGCTTCGCTTTCTGATTCTAATTTATAAGTTTGACCTTGTTTAGTTCCTATGTTTATTTTAAATACCATGAATATTATTTGAAGAAGTAGTTTAAAAGCGTTTTGTTTATTTCTTTTTCTTTACAGTTTTTTTCTTTACTGGTTTTTTCTGGGCAGTCATTTTTTCAAGTTGTTCAAGGATGTGGATTTGTTGATTTTTTATATTCATTAATTCCCCTTGTATTCTTATGATATCAGCCTTAACTGCACGAAATGAACTTTTTATTGGGTTTTCTATTGCCATTGTAATTTTATAGTGATTACAGGGTTTTTAAGTTTTGCTGTTTTTGAAATTTGGGATTTTAGATGAAGAACGAATTAATAGATTATAGAAATAAATTTAAAGTCAGAATTATCTTGATTTAAATGAATGAACTTTTCGATTTAATTTGTGAACAAGGAAAATTTTGGTATAATGAATTCAAAAAACCTGTTTTTTATGCACTCGCAATAGGATTAGTAGAAGGTTTGATTATTTATAATCATGAAAAAAAAGACCTTGAACTTAAGATTATGATTGCTAATGGAATTCAAGGAAACTTTGTTCTGAATGAAAATAATTATGATTAAACTAACTCGGCAGTTGAAAAGCTGTTATTAATATTGTAATTCGAATATAATTAGGATTACTCTAAACACCCCAATCTTCTTTTTGTTGACGTTTGATCTCAGCAATTTCTTGCAGAACTTTTTTCTCATTTTCTGAAAGAAGATCTTTGTTTTTCTTGAAGGTTTTGAATTGCGAAGAGGAAATATCAGAATAAAGATATTCAAGGTCTTTTAGCTGACGTTCATAGTTTTTTCCTGGAATTGAAACAGCAACTTCAATTCCTTCTTTTGCTTCTTGTACAGACTTGTTTTCTGATTGGATGTTTTTCACCCTCCCTATTTTCTCATTTTTTTCATTAATTAAATTCAATCCTGATCTTAATTTTCCTGCCCCAATCCTAACTCCAAAAATTGCTGGATTTGAATTTCTAAAAACATACTGGTGAAGAATTTTTAATTTGCAAAGTGTTGTTAGTTCCATTAGTCTTTTTTTCTCAATTTCTTTTGCTTTTTCTTTTCTGTGTTCTACCAAATCTTCAATTAATTTGTAAACTACATCATTTTTAATGACTTTTATAATATTATCCTTTATCTCTTTAGCATCTTCTTCAATGCCCACATTAAATCCAATCACAACAGCATCAAGCTCATTTATTCCTAAGTTCGCCTTTGCTGAAATTATATCTACCTTGTTTATCTTCCCAATGCCTGCCTTTACAACAGGAATGTTTTCTTGTTTTAATAAAACCAAGAGTGCTTCCAAACTTCCTAGTGAATCTGCTTTTGCTATAATCCCTGATTTGTCTGTTTTTATATTTTCTTCAATTTCTTTAGAGAATTTTTCTTTTAATTCTTCTAAATTATCATGATATATTTCAAATGGCATTCCTGGGAGAACTTTGGATTTTTCAACAAGTTGCATTCGAATTCCTGTTGAGGCTGTTACTTTTTCTTTTGCTATGAACTTAGCGCAAAGAGGTTCTATTTCTTCTAAAATTCTTATTTTTGTGATTATTGGTTCATTATCTAAGTTTGCAATTACAATTGTGTCGGTTCTTTTTAATTCTCCGTCATAGAGTATTGCTTCAATGTAATTTGTTGATTTTTCTTTTTTAACTTCTAGCATCACTCCTTTTGACTTTTCTTTTAATTCTAATTTGTCAGCTAAGTATTTTTGGCTTATTCCACAAAGCATCATTATTAATTCTTGGATTCCTTCTTTTGTTTTTGCACTGCAAGGAACTAGGGCTATTTTTTTTGTGAAATCATTTATATTGTAGAACAAATCTGCGTCAAAACCATATGAATTTAATGAACCAATGAGAGTCATGTACCTTTCGTCAAAGACTTGTTTTGTTGTTTGAGTTTGTGACTCGATGTTTAATTGTGGGTTATCATTAATTTTCCTCCATCCTGAAATATTGTCTATTTTGTTTAATGCTATTAAGAAAGGGGTTTTGTTGTGTTTTAAGATCTTGATTACTTCTTGGGTTTGGGGTTTTATTCCTTCATTTATGTCAATTACTAATATTGCTAAATCTGCTAGAGAGCCTCCTCGTTTTCTTAAATTTGTGAATGCTGCGTGCCCAGGGGTGTCTATGAATAAGAATCCTGGAATGTTTAATTTTATGTTTGATTTTTCAATTAATGGGCAGGTTTTTTTTAATTGGTTCATTGGGTAAGAGGTAAATGATATTTTTTGCGTGATTCCTCCTGCTTCTCCTTCTTGGACACAACTTCCTCTAAAACAATCTAAAATTGAAGTCTTTCCATGATCTACATGTCCGCAGACAGTCACTATAGGTTGTTTTATGATTTTTGACATATATACTTGAGAATAATTTAATTTTTAAAGGTTGAGATAAGGGGATTTGTATGATCGATGTAAATAAGTATTTGGAGTGGAAGGCTGATTCTAAAAATGGTATACTTGAAAAACTCTTGAACAAATCTAAAAAAATTAATAACCAACGTACATGGTGGGGGATAACTTCTTCTAGTGTAGTTGCATTGGGAGTTTTAGTTTTTGGTAATTATCTCTCTCAAGGAGGGGATAAATCTGAAGCATCTGTTCCTAGTCAAGTTTCAAAGGTTTATCAAGGGCAAATTTTAGATACAAGAAAAACATTTGAAGAAGAATATGAAAAGGTGATGAAGAAATTTGAATCTAATTATCCTGATATTTCTATTGATCAATAATCTTATTCTATATATTTGAGGATAATTTTTTAAAAAGTCACAGAAAAAGACGTATAAATCTGGTAAACAAAATCCGAAGATTAAGTTCAACCAATTGTTCCGCCTTTTCCTGATAAAGGTGGAAGGAAAAAACCGAAGTCCAATCCTTCCGTGTCTAACCGAAGTTAGACAATTATTACAATATTTTAGGGTTTTTAAGTCTTTCTAATTACCCCAAAATTATAAAAATATCTTCTTCTTAAATTCATTATGGGAAAAAAAAATCTTGTAGAATTAGAAGACCAATATGATTTAGAATTAGCAAGGATAATTAATAATATTAAAAAATCCAATTCTAAGTTGGTTTTACTTCAGTTTCCCGAAGGGCTTAAAAAATATGCAATTGAAATTGTGGATTATCTCGAAGAAAAAACCAACGCTGAATTTATTATTTGGTTTGATACTTGTTTTGGTGCTTGTGATACTCCTGTTTTGTCTAAAGAATTAGAAAATAAAATCGACTTGATTATCCAATTTGGGCATAATGAGATAATGCCTTGTTATTAGAAGATAAGTTGATTTGAAATTATCTTAAACTAAGTAAGAAGATAAAATCCAACTTCCTGCACCAATGATATTTGTTATTGAACCAGTATCTATTGGCCAAGTTTTATTATGTTTTTTAGATATTGAAATAATGGCAGTTAATAAGGGAATTTTTCCTAGATAAATTCCAAAATTTCCAAGAGAATTATAAAGTTCTCGGTAATAAAAATTTCCTTCTGGAGCAATATTATTTTTTAATCCATGAGATGTTAGATAGCAATCCAATATCCCTGTACCAATTATTAATGAACTTGCTAAAAAACATTCTTGGTTGTCTTTTAATGTATTTCTTAGCTTTCCCATAAATTATTTAAAAAAGAATGTTTTTAATTTTTTATATAATTTTTAACAACCTTTAATTGAACTTTACAACCATCCACCTAACAAAGCAATACCAACTCCAAATAATAATATTCCTGCGATTAAGTGAAGGAGTTTAATGTTTCTTTCTTTCCATCCTGAAACTTCTTCTACTCTTGTAAGTCCAAAATAAATAAATGCTGTTATTGCTAACATAGGTAATACAAAAATTAAGTTATAATATAAAAGCCAGGGAATTGCTTTTAGAGTTCCTAATTCTGATAATAATCCCGATGCAATTATATAAGGCCCGATTGTACAAGGAAGCAAAAACAATGTCACTAAAAACCCAATTACAAATGCCCCTTTTGGGGATGTAATCTTCTGAATTATTTTCTTGACTTTTGGCCTCATGAAAATGGGCATTTCTGTTGCAAGACTTCCTGGTTTGTACATGAAATAATCTTTGATATTAAGTGCTCCAATCACCATTGCAAGAATCGCAAGACTATTGTAAATTAATTTAGAATTTTCTCTTAGAACTTCTGCAAATATTTTGAAGAATTGAATTATAATTATTCCATAAAATAAATAACCCACATATACTGAAGTTACAAATGCTAAACCAGCATAGAGAATTTTTTTCTTTTTATCTGGATTTTGAATCAAGATAGTCATAAGAACCATTGCTAAAACTGCAATAGCACAAGGATTAACTGAGTCTGCTAATGCAAGTGCTGTTATTTTTGTGAAATTTAATATATCTGCCATTAATCACATCCAGTTAATTCTTTTAATTTTTTAATACTTTGGACTCCTTCGTAAAATTCCCCTTTTATTTTCCATGTTGGAGTTGCTGTTATTTCATCGCATTTATTTCTTTCATAAAAACAATCAATTTTATTAAGATACTGATAATTTTCACCAAACATATCTTCCTGATTCTCACAAGCATGGCATCCAAGTTGAATATAAAGAATAGAATTTTTTCCAATACATTCAGCAACTTGATTAGGGGTTTCAGGATGTTGTCTATTTATAATAAAATATGCTAAGATGATTATAAACATAATAATCAGAATTGTTATTAAGTTTCCTTTTTTCATTATTAAAGCAATCAGATATATTTTTTAAAGGTTATGGAGAAATTGGTTTTAATAATCAGGCAAACCTTCTTTTGGAGATTTTGCTTGAGCTTTTGTTGGTTTTGCTTGATCTAATGTTGCTTGTTCTTTAGGTAATTGAATTTCACCTTCTTCTTGAACTTGCTCTTGCATTTCTTTTTCTGAAATTGAATTTATCATTTCTTTAAATTTTGGAAAATCAGTAGCTAAAATTCTAACACCTGATTTTGTGAAACCAGTGTATCTTTCACTTGTAACAAACTCTCTAATTGTAACTCCTGGTCTTCCTCCAAAATCATCTACTCTAATTACTACATCTGTTGTGTCGTTTTTGTTTATTTTTCCTATGTCTTTTTCCATGTTATATTAATGTAGAAGTTGTTTTTAAATTTTGTGGGGGTAGAATTATAATAATTATTTTAATCCAGTTCCATCAGAGCAATTTTTTCCGCCTGTTTTGCAATAGTCATCAATAATCCCACATGCTTGATTAAATATATCATATTCTTTTTCAGTGACAATTAGTTTTTCTTTGAATAATTCTTCAAAAAGAGTATAAGTACCTAAAGATTCATTTTTTGAACCTTCAGTTAAAAACAATTCTGATAATACAACAATTTTCATATAATCAGAATTTTCTAGCACAAATAGTTTAATTTTATCTGGATGCCAAAAAGAATTGTCTCTTTTTAAATTGTTTTTATAATCTTCTATTCTTTGTGCATATTCTTTTAGTTTTCTTCTTAATTGTTCTCTTCTTTCTCCTTGAGGTAATTCTAAAATAGGACTTTCTAAACCCATTTTAAAATAAGAGTAATTTAGTTTTTAATGATTTATATTCTTTAAAATACATTAATCCTTCATCTCAATTTTGATATTAACATTTTTTGGAATCTGCAAACGCATTATATGGTGAAGGACTTTGTCGTTTGAAGGAAGATCAATGAGTCTTTTGTGAATTCTCATTTCAAATCGGTCAAATGTCGCAGTTCCGTCTCCACAAGGCGATTTTCTTGTGGTTATCTTCAGCTTTTTTGTAGGCAATGGAATAGGTCCGCTTATTGGTATCCCTGATTTTTTAGCTATGTCTTTTATAGAATCACAAATAGTGTTAAGTACATTGATATCTGTGCTATTTAATTTTATTCTTACCTTTGGCATACTAATTTTATTTAAAACCAATTTAAAAATGTATTGTTGCTAGATTCTTTAAGAATTAACAGTGATTATTGTATTCTTTGATATAACTCTGGAGTCGCTCATTCCTTCAAACATATAATTTCCCTTAAAAGTATAATCTCCTTCAATACTTGGAGATTTTAAAGTATATAAATAAGTCGTGTCTTTAGCATTTTCAATCACGACCCATTTTAAGATATTAGAATTAAAAGTTTTACCACCTCCCGAGTCAATTATAGTAAACCCTTCTGGGACATATTCTTCAATTGCATAAAATGTTTCATCTCCTTGAATAGAAACATCTAATTTAATTTCAATTATCTCCTCTGGTTTTACTTTTTGTTGAAAAACTCTATCCACTTTATTATTATAACTTGTAAGACCATTAGAATCTGTGAATTCTATAGAAGCACTCTCATTTGGAGCTTTCTTTTTAAAAATAGTTGAAATCTCCTGATTTTGGAATTCGAATATAATTATTATTAAGGATAATAATGCTAATGCAATAACTATCGAAATTATAATTTTTCTATCCATCTTTTAATAATATAAAATAAATAAAAAATAAAAATTTTTGATTTTATCTTTTTTTCTTTTTAGTGGTTCTTTTTTTAGCTGGCTTTTTCTTTACAACTTTCTTCTTTTTCACAGCTTTCTTTTTTCTTTTCTTTCCACCACGAGCCATCTTTGCTTCACAAACATTTCCTTTACCATCTACATAATAAAGATGACCTGGTTTTCTTTTAATGACATTCTTAACAATTATTTTTCCCATTTTGCACCTCCTTTTTTATGAATTGTTTATTAAAGTAATTTTAAGTATTTAAATCTTTCTAATATCCGACGGGGATTTTACAACTACCTGCAATTTTATTTACTTTGTCGAATGAAAACTTTTTATACTCTATTTATTTAATATCCTGAAAGAGGAAACTATGGAACAAATATTTATTCAACTTGCATTTATACTTTTTGTAGCATTTATAGTGTCATATATAATAAGAATGCTAAGACAACCGATTATTATAGGATATATTGTTGCAGGGATTATTATTGCCCTTGTTATTGAATTTGGGTTTATCAATTTAGGAGAATCAGAAATTATTGAAGTTTTTTCTAAGTTGGGTATTGCCTTTCTTTTATTTATTGTAGGTCTTCATATGAATCCTAAGGTTATTAGGGAGATAGGAACATCTTCTTTGCTAGTTGGTTTAGGTCAAATGGTTCTAACTTTTGGTTTAGGTTTTTTGGTTTCAATTAGTTTTCTTGGTTTCGATCTAATCACTTCTTGTTTTATTGGAATTGCACTTTCCTTCAGTAGCACAATTATTGTTATGAAATTAATTTCAGATAAAAGACAACTAGATTCTCTTTATGGAAAAATATCTGTTGGTGTTTTGATTATTCAAGATTTGGTTGCTGTTGCTGTTTTAATGTTTATCTCTTCAATGTCAACTGGAGTAAATTTTAGTTCTATAGCAATTAGAGGAATCTTTTGGGGAGGAAGTTTGATCTTTATTTTATTTTTGTTGGGATATACATTAATTCCAAGATTAACGAAAAATATCGCTAAGTCTCAAGAACTGCTATTTTTATTTTCAATTTGCTGGTGTTTTGTAATTGCAGCTTTGTTTAGTTATTTTAATTTGTCAATTGAAATTGGAGCATTGATTGCAGGAATTGTTTTGTCTCTTTCTCCATATAGCGTAGAAATAAGTTCAAAAGTAAGATCTCTGAGAGATTTCTTTTTAATAATCTTTTTTATAATCTTGGGATTGAAAATCCAAATCTCAAGCATACCTTTAGTTTTGGGAAGTGCATTGATTCTTTCATTAATTGCTTTGGTCTTTAAGCCATTGATCTTAATGACTTTAATGACTTTGTTTGGTTATACTAAAAGAACAAACTTCTTAGTTGGTACGACTCTTGCCCAAATTTCAGAATTTTCTATAATCATTTTGTTTTTGGCTTCTTCGCAGAGTTTTTTCTCGGAATATATCAACAACGAAGTAATTCAAATTGTTGCATTGACATTAGCAATCACGATTTTCTTTTCAACTTATATGATTATCTATTCTAATAAAATTTACAAGAGAATTTTTAAGTTTGCTTGTTTCTTCGAGAGAAGAAAAATAAAAAGAGAAAGAAAAGTAAAAAAACAATATGATTCTATTTTGTTTGGTTATAATCGAATAGGATTTAGTATTCTGAATTCTTTAAGAAGAATAAAGAAAGATTATCTTGTCGTGGATTTTAATCCGGATACAATTTCTGATTTGACCAAATTGAGAGTTCCTTGCCTTTATGGGGATATTGATGATTCAGAACTTTTGGAAGAGTTGCCTTTAGAAAAAATTCAACTCGCAGTATCTACAATTCCTGATTTTGAGACAAATATTCTTTTGATAGATGAAATAAGATGTGTTAATCCAAATGCAATAATTATTGTAAGAGCACATCAGTTGAAAGAAGCACTTGAGTTATATAATAAGGGTGCTAGTTATGTTTTAACACCCCACTTTTTAGGGGGGGAATATGTTGCAAAGATGATTAGAGATTTGAAGACTGATAAGCAAGGATATCAAAACGAGAAAATAAAACATATCAAAACATTAAAGAAAATGATTGATAAGGGTCATGAACATCCAGAAGTTGAGAGAAATTAATTACTCTGATTCTGGTTCTTCTTCTAATCCAAAAAGAGAAAATATAAAACTGAAAAATCTGAGAATCATCTCAAGAGCAATTATGAATATCAAGAAAACAATTATTTCATTGAAGAATCCAGGAATTTTGTTGAAGTGACTGAGTATTCTTTGTATGTCAAAAAAGTTAGGATTAGTAATTGAAATTGCTAAGAGTGTGAAGGGTAATAATTTTGCAAGATCTTTTGCAAGATCCTCGTTGTAATAAGAAGTCATTCTAATTGCAGCTACTATTGTCGCCGATATAACTAAAAGTGTGTTTATCTCAAGATTTTCAGTTAAGAATATTAAAAGTAAAGTGAATCCAGTGAACCAGAGAAAAATTATGAAAGGAAGTATTATTAAATATTCTATAAAATACAAAACTCCTGCAAATAGTTTTTCGATTACAGGATGTTGTGATCGATTATATTTGTTTAAGTTTAATTCAAGAATATTCTTTTTTGAAATAAATCTGTAAAATTTCCAGACGATAAAAGCGTATAAAAAAACTAACAAAACCAATATAAAAAAATTAAAAAAATTACCAATTTCCCTTGGAAGAAATGCAATAAATTCTTTATGTAACTTAACAAGTTCTAATGCGAAATTATCAAATACCTCTTTCATATTCAAATAAGAATGGTGTTATTTTTAAAGTTTTGTTTCATTCTTTTTTAATATTAATTTAAATATAGAAATTTAGAAATATTTAAAAACCTACATTTCTTAATTATCCTATCAAGGTAATTAAAAGATGGTGAAAAAAATTCAAGTAAATTTGTCAAACAAGGTTTATTATACTTTTACTGCTGTATTAATTGCAACTTTATTAGGAGTTATAGTTTATGCATATAACCCTTCAGGAACAGGAGGTGTTCCTTCTGTGATGGGTCATTCTATTGATGAAATAGATTTTAAAGTAGATGCTCTTCCAAATCCTGCATCTTCTGAAGGAATGGTTCTTTATTTTAGTGGTGATGTTTGGGTTTGCGATGGTAGTAGTTGGAAAAGAATTTTGACAGAAGTGGATAGTACCTCAATAGAATATGATTTATACGGAGGAAAGCATTCAAGTGATCAATGTACTGCTCGTGGAGGAACAGTAGTTACAGAAGGGGGAAATACTTTTTGTAGATTCAATTTAGGAAGTTGTCCTGGAGCTGCTGCAGGAGAACAAGCTTGGAGTCCAATGGGGTGGTATACAGTGGGTTCAAATAATAATAAAGATACTTCTTATTATTCAACTGAGGTGAAGAATATTGTGATGAATCCTGCTGATAGCACTTTATGTCGAGCATCTGATTATTCTAGTTTTGGTAATAGTCTTAAAAGATTTACTGCTCTAGCAAAAACCTGGTCAAGTAGACCACCTATATGTAGGTTTACATTTGATTATTATCAATTAGTTGGGGGAGATGCAGGTTGTGAGGGAGAGGATTTATATGATGGATTGTGTGATGCCCCAATATATGATTATGTTCCAAAAGTAGAAAATGTGAACATAGCAACACCAACTCAAATTGGTTGTTATTAATCTTTAGATAAGTTTTAAATAATGTATTTTTTTTATACTACTATGATTGATATAAAGTTAATTAGAGAAAATCCTGAATTAGTTAAGAAAAATATTAAGAAGAAATTTCAAGATGAGAAGTTAGTTTTAGTTGAGAAGGTTAAGAATCTTGATGAGAAATGGCGGAAATTAAAATATGAGGAAGATAAATTAAGAAGTGAGAGAAATAATATTTCTAAAAAAATTAATGAATTTAAAAAAGCAGGAAAAAATGCTTCTAAGGAAATTAAAGAAGCAGGAGAAATTCCAAATAAAATTACTAAATTACAATTAAAGAGAAAAAAATTAGAAGAAGAAATTAAAGAGATTATGTATAAGATTCCGAATATAATTCATGAGAGTGTTCCTATAGGAAAGGATGAGTCAGAGAATGTTGAAGTTAAGAAAATTGGAAAGCCGCGAAAATTTAATTTTGAAGTTAAAAGTCATGTTGAATTAGGTGAAGAATTAGGAATGCTTGATTTTGATACTTCAGCTAAAGTTTCTGGAAAAGGATTTTATTATTTGAAAGGTGAATTAGCAATATTAAATATGGCAATGATAAATTTTGCAAGAGATTATATGGTTAAGAAAGGTTTTATTTATGTTGAGCCTCCGTTGATGATAAGAAAAGAAATACTTTTAGGAGTTTATTCTAATGAGGAAATTGATGCAATGTCTTATAAGGTTGAAGGAGAAGACTTGTATTTGATTGCAACTTCAGAACACCCTTTAATTGGGCAATTCATAAATAAGACTTTTAATAAAAAAGAGATTCCTGTCGAGCAAACAGGCTATAGCATGTGTTTTAGAAGAGAGATAGGAAGTCATGGAATTGATGAAAAGGGAATTTATAGAACTCATCAGTTTAATAAACAAGAGATGGTGGTTATTTGTGAGCCAGAAGATTCTTACAAGTATTATGATAAAATGTTAAATTATTCAATTGATATTTTCAAAGCTTTAGAAATTCCTATAAGAGTTTTAGAGTGCTGTTCAGGAGATTTAGCTGACTTAAAAGCAAAATCATGTGACTTGGAAGCTTGGAGTCCTCGACAAAAAAAATATTTTGAAGTAACTTCTTTAACTAATATGGAAGAAGCTCAAGCAAGAAGATTAAATATCAAAATTGAAGATAAGGGAAATAGATACTTTGCTCATACATTAAATAATACTGTTATTGCAACTTCTCGAGCTCTTGTTGCATTAATCGAGAATAATCAGCAAAAAGATGGATCTATTAAAATTCCAAAAGCTCTTTGGAAATATACTGGGTTTAATGAGATAAAGGTGGAAAAAAATGGTGAAAAAACAAAAAAGTAAATCAGACAAGTATTTTCTACTCACTTGGAGAAAGTTGTGGGTTTTAGTTGTTGTAGGATTTGTTTCAATTTTATTGCATAATTTATTTTATGGTATTTTTAATATTGAAGAACCTTTGTTTTTTAGTTTAGTTGTTTTTGTTCTCCCACTTTATTTTATAATTTGTATTATCTATAGCACAATAAAAATAATCAAAAATCGTAGAAAATAAGATGGTGATAAATTGGAATAGTATTAAAAAAAGTATAGCAGAAATGTTGTACCCATGTCCTGTGCAGAGTGTAGTAAGACAAAGTGCAAAAGAGAAATATTATAATGAGAAATATCCAAAAAAAGATATAGCTTATAGCGCAAGGGTTGTGCCGACTACTAAGAATAATGTTAAGATTGATGTTCGGGATTTTTTTAATGCTTATGATAGTGAGGTGAGAAAAATTGTTGAAGGCCTTAAATTAGGAAGATTTTCTGATGATGAAAAAGCATTGAAATGCCTAAATTGGGTTATTGATAATATAAAATATGTTGGGGATGAAAAAAAGGGTTCTAAAGAATTTTGGCAGTTTTCTTTTGAGACATTGTATTATATGAATGGTGATTGTGAGGATGGAGCTATACTTTTAGCAAACATGCTTTTGATTGCAGGTATTCCTTATTGGAAAATTAGACTTACTGTAGGAATGGTCACTGGAGGGGCTCATGGTTATTTGACTTATTATTGTGAAAGAAAAGACAGGTGGGTTGTTTTGGATTGGTGCTATTGGACAAACAAAAATAAAATTTACGAAAGAAAAGATTACAAGGACGAAGGCAATTATCTTGAAGTTTGGTTTTCATGGAATGAGAAGTATGCTTTTAGCAAGGGATTGAATGATAAAGCTAAGGAGATTTTGGATCCTTTGAAGTGATTAGTAAGTTTTAAAAAAGAATTATCCTAATATTATTTATCAAAATAAGAACTATTTGGTTCTGTTTTATTTCCTCCGGAGGAATTTGAAGAAATTGCTTCGCAGGAACAAGAAGGGAGATTCCAAAGAACCGCTTAGGTTCTTTTGATTGCCTACGTTGTCCAGTGGCTAAGACACCTGCCTGTCGCGCAGGAGATCCGGGTTCAATTCCCGGCGTGGGCGTAAAAACCCCCTTTAGAAAAATATATAAAGATCGAATTCCTAATAAAATAGATCGGTAATCCGGTTGCTCTGAAAAGAGTGTGAGATAACAGCCTCTGTTAAAGGTTCAATAAGTAATTTAGGGAATGGGCTATAACTCCCTCAAATGAAATTTGCCTTTTCTAAGCGTGTTACTAATCGAAAATGAAACTTTAAAGCAAAATTGGGAGATTAGATTTGATTCAATTAGCTTGAGTAAAACTTTTTCACCGTGCCCATATATTACCGATCACTTTTAAAAAATGGTGAAGAAAAAAATAAAAAAGAGAACAAAGAAGAAAGTTATTAAAAAAACAAGTCGACAAAAAAGCAGAGGTTCAAAGAAATTTAAGGTCAAGAAATTGATTAAGCTTTCAAAATCAAAAAAGAAAAAACCTTCTGCAAAAAAGGTTAAGAAAAAAGCTCTTAAGAAAAAGAAGAGATAAAAATTTCTGTTTTGCAAATAATTATATTCTTATAATCTTATTTCAAGAACAATCATGAATTATTTTTCTTTGCTTGAATCTCGCCACATTCATCTTTCCAATCACATCTATTACAAATTCCTGAATTTTTAGACCATTCTTTTGTTCCAAAACAAGTTTTTTTTGATTGTTGTTTCTGGAATTGACTTTTAACCATTAAAAATGGTCCCAATTACACTTTATATAACCTTATGTTTTGGGAAATACAAAAACTTCAACGCCCAAACTTTATAAACATTAATTCATCTAAAATATTATGGCAAAGAAGAGATTAAAGAAACATGTTCACAGAGCGATGAATAGAAGATTAAGAAGTAATAAAAAAAGTAAGAAAGTTTTGGTTAATAGTAAAAACAAATAAGAAATTGCTTTCAATAATTATTTTATATAAGTTCTATAAAATGGTCTTATCACAAAAATTATGAATGCTCTTAAAAAATATTCTGGATTCATTGAATTTAATCAATTCATTGCAGCAAGCTATATTGTTATTACAAATAAAAAACAACACTTAATTTGATTAAGTTCATATTCAAAATATCCATTCTTTTGATTCTCTTATTTCCCAAACTTCTGTTTATTAAAGAGTCTGACTTGTAGTTAAATTTAAAAGAAAGAAAATCTTGTTTTATCTATGAAAAAGAGGATATTAATTTTATTAGAAGTTTTTGTTTTATCGTTGATTACAGTTAGTGCTTTTCAAGCAGGTCATTGCGTTACTGCTGAAATTACTGATATTAGTCCAACTTCTATTAAGATTGGAGAAGAATTTACTGTAGGTGTTTTAATTGATAATTGTGGAGAAGTAATTCCAAAAGAAGTGATTTTTGAACTAATTGATATAAGTCCCAACATTGAAGTTAAGGAGCCTCTGAGGAAAGATATAGGTCAAATGGGTTATTCAAATAGTGAAAGATTTTTGTTATATCATATGAAAGTTAATGAAGATGCATCTCCAGGAGAATATAAATTTAATTATAAATTAAATTATGATTTTGTTTTAAAAGAAGGAAGTTTTTCTGTCAATGTTATTGGAGCTAAAGCAAAATTGAATATAGCTTCCTTTAAAACAAAGCCTGTTCTTCCTTACAAAGATGAAACTGTTGAATTAACTTTGAGAATTGAAAACTTCGGGGATGGGACAGCTAATTCAATTAAAATTCTTTTAGATCATCCTTTTCAAGGAATAAAAGAATCTTTCATAGGAACATTGGATTCTAGTGAAGATGGTCCTGCAATCTTTACATTTATAGCAAATAAGGTAGGAGAATTTGAAATTCCAATAACAATTTTTTATTCTGATGATTTTGGAGAAAATGAAATAACATCAAGTGTTAAAATAATTATTCTAAAAAATGTTTTTAATTGGACAGGATTGATAGTTTCTTTGGTTTTAGTAGTTTTTTCTGTTTGGTTTGTTATTCATTATTTTAATACAAAAAGAAAAAAGGATACTATTATAAAACAACTTTTAGAAGGAAAAGATCTTTCAATGAAAAAATTAAAGAAACCAAAAAAATGAGAAGATGTTTAATAATATTAGAGTTGGACTGCTTAGTGCAACAAGTTCTATAAAAAGAGGAAATAAAAAAACTCTAACTTTTATCATATTTGTTTTAGCTTTGATTTTTATGAACTTAGTTTTTTTGCCTTCAATGATTGGAGGAGTGTCTGGCATGTTTACTGGATTTATGCAAGATTATCCTTATGGAGATATTGTTGTTGAGCCAACAGGAGATAATGCTTACATAAACAATGCAGATAATGTGTTGCAGAAAATCCGAGCTGTTCCTGGAGTAAAGTCAGCAACAAAGCGTCTTGATGCAGGAGCTTCGATCGAATATAATCAAAAAGTTGTAGGAGTTACAACAACAGGATTAATTCCCTCTGAAGAAATGGAAGTATCAAGATACCCTTATATTATCACTGAAGGGGAATTTCTAGGAGATCTCTCGAGAGATGAAATAATCATTGGAGCAATGATTGCAGGAACAGGCTTTGGTTCTGAAATATATGATAATCTAGGGGAAGTAAGAACTGGTTCTTTGGTTAATGTGACTTATAGCAATGGTGAAAAAAGAACGTATAAAGTTAAGGGAATAATGGAAGGAACATTTGAAGTTGTAGATCTTAATGCACTCGTGCACATTAAAGAGATTGAAGATGTTTTTAATCTAGAGGGAGATAAAGCAACTAGTATTGTTATAAGAATTAATCAGCAAGGAACAGAGGAGGAAATTAAACAAAAAATTATCAGTGCAGGCGTTAATGAACCTGTTTTCACTTGGGCAGATAAAGCAGAATCTCTTCTCAGACAGGCTTTGCAGAGTATCGATATGGTAAATGTGGTCTCAAAATATGTTAGTTTAATTATCGGAGCTGCGTTAATTTTAATTATAATCTACATTAATGTTCTTAATAGAAAAAAGGAAATTGGAATATTAAAAGCAGTTGGGATCACCCCTAGTTCAATAGTATTATCTTATGCATTCATCAGCATGTTTTATGTTTCAATGGGAATTCTTGCAGGTTTGATTTTACATTTTTTGCTTATGTTTTATTTTACAGCAAATCCCGTAGTTTTTTATGAAACTATTACAATTGTTCCAGAGATTCAATTACCATTAATAACCGAGAGCATTTTTACAATGCTTTTTATGTCTGTTATTGCAGGAATTCTCCCTGCATGGAGAGTTTCAAAAGAAAGTATTTTAAAAGCAATTTGGGGAAGATGAATGAAAAATCAATGATTAAGATTAATAAATTACGAAGGCATTATAAAACAGGAGAAGTTATAGTGAAAGCTTTGAATGGAGTTAATTTTGAAATAAAAAAAGGAGAATTTATTGCAATCATGGGGGCAAGTGGAAGCGGGAAAACTACAATGTTGAGAATTCTTGGATTGCTTGATAAACCAACAAGTGGAAATTATACAATTAATAATTTGAATGTTGTGGATTTACCTGAAGAAGAAAGAAATTATTATCGATTGACTCAGTTAGGTTATGTTTTCCAAGATTATGCATTAATAAATGAGATGAGTGCTATTGAAAATGTTTATATTCTTTCTCTTATGGAAGGAAAATCGAAACATGAAGCAATTAGAGTTTCAAAAGAGGCTTTGAAAAAAGTTGGATTAGAGGGTAAGCAAAATAGAGTTCCTGATCAACTTTCTGGAGGAGAAAAGCAAAGAGTTGCTGTTGCAAGAGCAATTGCCAAAAAACCGAATATTTTATTTGCAGACGAACCTTGCGCAAATCTTGACACAACAACTTCAGAACAAGTTTTGGAAGTTTTTAAAACTCTTAATCAAAAATATGGGCAAACTATTGTAATGGTTACTCATGAAAAGTGGCATACAAAGTATGTTTCTCGTGTGATAAATTTAAAAGATGGTCTCATTGTGAGTGATAAGAAGTTGAGATAACAATTTTTAAAAACCCAAAATTCTTTTTCTTATAATGAAAATAAAATTAGTAATATTTATAATTGCTTTAATTTTGGTATTAACATTATTTGGAGGACTTAAAATGACTGGAAACACAACACTTGATAATAAGAATAAAGTAAAACTTGAAACTAATTATGGGAATATTGTAATTGAATTGTATGACGAAATGCCTATCACTTCAGGGAATTTCAAGAGTCTTGTTGAACAAGGAACTTATGATGGAGTTATTTTCCATAGAGTTATAAGGGGATTTATGATTCAGGGGGGAGATCCAACAGGAACAGGTTATGGAGATTCAAAAATTCCAAAAATAAAAGATGAATTCACAAAAACAGATTTGGATAGAAATGATAGGGGAACAATTTCAATGGCAAATGCAGGACCTAATACTGGTTCAAGTCAGTTTTTTATTAATTTAGTAGATAATAATTTCTTAGACAGTAGACATCCTGTTTTTGGAAAAGTTGTCGAGGGTATGGAAGTTGTTGATAAAATATCAAAAGTTAAAACAAATTCTCAAGACAGACCTTTGGAAGATGTTATAATTAAGAAAGCGAGCATTGTATAATCATTCTTTTATATTGTCACTAAAATAAGAGACATAAAGTTTAAAAAATAAATCTTCTTATTCTCATTAAGAACTCTATTCTGCTTAAGAGTTTTTTAATTAAACGAGGTTAATAAGAATGGTAGAAGAGGACACAGATGAATCATTAGAAGAAGAATCTTCAGATGAAAAGAATTACTCAGATGATGAAGATTATGAAGAAGGAGATGAATTTTAGAGCAAGATCTTAAAATGGGGGTGAAATCATTTTTTATTTTTCTTTTTGTTCTTTTAATTATTGTATTATTACTATTGTATTGGTTCATCCCCTTTGGAACAACTGAGTTTATTTCCAAATCAATAAATCCTATTGTCGGAAATTCTGAATCAGGAAGTCAATTCTATCCAAACCTGAGATATAAAGATTCAAAAATTTCTTATAAAATATATGATTGCACTTTGCAAAAAAAATATGATATGGAAAGAGCTTTTGAAATTCTTTCTGAAAAAACTATCTTGAGTTTTTATTCTATTGAAAATAACGAAGAGATTTCTGTTAGTTGTGAAGACAAGAATCAATTCAAGGAAGGATTATTTGTCGCAGGAGAAGGCGGTCCTTCAAATATAACTCTTGCAGGTAAATTTAGCATAATCCTTAATGGAAAAATTTTATTAATAAGAGATTCATCTTGTCCTAATCCAAATGTAGCCTTGCATGAACTTCTGCATGCCTTGGGATTTGATCATTCATCTGATAGAAATAATATAATGTATAATATTAGCAATTGTGAACAGACTATTGGAAGTGATACAATCAACTTAATCAATGAACTTTATTCGGTTCAAAATCATCCTGATCTTGCTTTTGAAAATGTTTCTGCTATAATGCATGGGAATTATCTTGATGTGAATATGAGTATAAGGAGCATTGGATTTCAAACAGCAGAAGAATCAAGGATAATCATCTCTGTTGATGAAAAAGTTGTTAAAGAAGTTGATTTAGGAATTCTTGAAGTTGGATTTGGAAAAATTGTTTTTTTGAAAAATATATGGGTCATTGACAAAAATGTTGAAAGAATAGAATTTTTTATCTTTTCGGATTTTGAAGAATTGGATAAGGATAATAATAAAGTCACATTAAAAATTTTACAAAAATAATTTTTGTAAAAAAATCAAAAAAAGAATTAGCTACTAATCAAGATCTAATGAATCAATATCAAGATCATCGTCATCTTCTTGGAAATCATTACTTTCCATTTTTTAACCCCCTTTTTTGTTTTAGGACTTATGAATTTTTAACACTTGGTTTATTTATAAATATTTCTATTCTTTGGTATGGGATATTACCTCGTAATTCCAATCATAATGTTTATATCGATCAGCGTGGATGTCCCGATAATAAAATTCTCTTTTTTCATAAGGTCTTAGATAATTTGTTACTGATTCAGTTGTCTCTTTATTATAATAATCTTTAAAATGAAATTTAACTGTGAAATATCCTCCTTTTGGATTATTATTCTTTACAGATACAATATATTTATCAATGTCATTTCCAAATATTCCTTGTGAAGTTATTTCTCTAATTGAACTTGAATAATCTAAATAATCTTTATCAGTTTCTAAATTATCATATCGATGATATTCCTTTGTTGATTGTTGAGTTATGTAATATGTATTGTATGAATTTGTATAAGTGTTTTTTTCAGATTCTTTTTCTTTATAAAAAGGAAGATTCAAAACTAAGAGAACAACTATTAATAGAAGAAGAATTAAGATCAATCCAAGAAAAATCTCAGGCACTCTTTTTTCATTTAATTGCATAAATTAAAAAGATTGTTTGCATATTTAAGCATTATTGGGATAATAAATATGTTTCTTATTTTAATAATAAAAATTTTTATAATTAATCTCAAGAATAAGTTGCTTTCCAAAATTCATCTATTTGATATTCATTAGTTTATAATAAGAACATAAAAATATTTAAACTCTTTTTTTGTATATTAAACATGTCTCAGAATAAAAGATTTGGATTTTATTTTTTCTTTTATTAGTTGAGACTCTTTCTAATTAAATTTAATGGGGTCTAAGATGGTTATTAACTATTGCAAATTATGTGATTGTGAAGGGCGTTGTTACTGGACAGGTGAAGAATGCAGAAAAATATATGAAAATTTTAATCTAGAACAATTGACTAATTGCATTAAAGAACATGAATCAAAGAGAATGAGTCTTGAAGAAAAAGTAGCTTAATTGATTATTTTTTTGTTCTTAGGTAAAATAATAGTATTCCTATTGAAGAAATAATTAATCCTATTAAGAAAATGGGCCAGTTATAATAAGAGGGAGAATAACTTTCAATGATTTGATAAAATTGGGGATTATTCGCTAATGTGAAGAAGTCTTTGGTAAATCCTCTTCCAATTATTATTTTACCATAATCATAAAGCCAGGTATATAATACAACTAGAAGGCCTGTTATGACTAAGATGAATTCTCTTAGTTTAATTTTAATTTTTGAATCTTTAAAATTTATTATGATAAGAGTAGTAATTATCATTAAGATTGTGCATAAAAGGGGGGCTAGAACAGGTCCTACCCATGGCCAAGGAATTAAGAATAATATATCCCATGTAAAAAAAGATGCTGGCCAGTTTAAGGTTAATTTTAGAAAGAGGTAATAGAATATATCCCAGATTGCAAATGCATAAATAAAATAAGCAAATCTTTCATAGAGTTTTTTTGAAGCAAGCATTGCAACTGTTATTAACATAACAATTGTTGCAAATTCTCTTACCCATTCTATACTTAGTATTGAAGGATCAATAAATCCTTTTAGGGGAAAATTAAAACCATTTGGATAATATAATTTACGCAAATAAATAACAACAACTGCTTCGAGAAATCCCATTGCAATAGCAAAAATAGTCACAATTGATATTTTACTCCAACTCTCTTTTTTCATTAAAAGTCAAAGATTTTTTATTATATAAATTTAACTCAAAATAAATATTCTCTTATAGATAATCTTAAAAACATTCAACTTCTCTAAATTTTATCCCTCCATAGCTCAGTGGTTAGAGCGCCTGGCTGTAGATTATCTAAGGTGGAGATTCAATTTATGATTACAATGAAGCCCCAAAAGCCAGCTCGGTTGTATGCAGTACCCGGGAGATCCCCAGTTCGAATCTGGGTGGGGGGATATTGTATGGGGCTTTATGCCCCATTTATTTTCACCATAAACAATATATAGTTTTATTTTTATTTTAAATTATGAACTTTATATTAATACAAATATTTGGTTTTATTGGATTGTTTTTTATTGTGCTTTCATTTCAAAAAAACAAGAGATCATTTACATTGATATCTCAGTTTCTTGCATCTTTATTTTTTATCGTGCATTTTATATTTCTTAGTGCTTTAACTGGTGCAGCAATAAATGGGCTTACTGGCTTAAGGGCAATTGTGTTTAATTTTAGGGAAAAAAGATGGATAAATCATTGGATTGTTGTTTCATTTTTTGTTATTCTGTTTTGGATTGCTGGATTATTAACCTGGCAGGGTTATCTTAGTTTGCTCCCACCTGTTTCTGTAACAATTTCAAGTATTGCTTTATGGAGTAAAAATACAAAACATATTCGATTGATTTTTTTGCCTTCAAGACTTCCTTGGATAATTTATAATTTTTTGGTTGATTCATATGCAGGTCTTGCTACAGAAGCATTTATTGTAGGTTCATTGATTGTTGCAATAATCAGATTTGATGTTTTGGGTAAGAAAGAAGATTAAATAAATTTATAAAATCTAGAAGATACTTGAATTGAAGGGTATGTCTCTCAGGATTGAATTTCACTCCTCACCTTTTTCCTTGTCTCGAGTTTCAGAAACAAAAAAAGCTCTATTTGATTCAACTTCCTTAATCTTTCCGTCTTTTTCAAATATTGCTGTTGCAGAAGGCAATGCAAATCTTCCCAAAACCCCAACTTTAGAATAAACAATATATGACAACACTCTCACTTCTCCTTGTTCTAATTTATCAAAGTTCCATTCAATTCTTCGTGTTTTTTCATTAATTCTTGAAGGTTGTTCTCCTCCAAATCTTTCGTGAATTTTCACTAACATAGGAAGTCTGTCCACAATATTTATTCTTTCAATATATTGTTTAGAATGAATTGATATTGTAATTTTTAATGCAAATTCTCCCCCTTTAGCTCTGACAAAAGAAACTCTCTTTCTCAAATTTAAATCTGTTCTTGAATATTTTTTTGTTAGGATAATTATCAATATAATTAATAAAACTAACACAAATGGAAACATCCAATTAGTTTTTGCCATAATTTCTATTGATTCTCCTGGTTTTATTTCCCTTGCCCAAGTATACTCCACTGTAGCACCTTTTCTTTCTACAACATCTGGTTCTGGATTAAAATTTGTAAACAATCTCGAAACCAGATTTTTCTTGATGACTGTTTCTGATTTTTCAACAATATTACCTTCATTTGTTTTAGTAATTATCTTCTTATTTATAATAAATCCATAAGTTTCTTCTTTTGTGGTAATAAGTGTTTTTTCATCTAATCTGATAATTCCAGTCATCTCTGCAGTTTCATCCCCAATTTTTATTTCTCCTTTTAGAGTATAAAATCCTGCTATTAATTTTTTGAAATCTTCCCCATCTAATTTGACTTCAAATTCTTTTTTCCCATTTGCTTCAAGATAAAAATTCTTTTCTAACTCAAAAAATGCAGAGCTAAATTTGGCATTAACATCAGTTAGTTCTATGTTTACTTTATTCTGAATATAAATTTGAATTAAGTTTGACTCAGAATCTATTTTATTAGAACCAATTTCCAGAGCATCTTTTAATTCTATTATTTTGAATGTTAATTTCTCTTGCTTTTCTGTTTTATCCTGACCTCTTATAAAATATTGAAAAGTGTAAAAACCTTTTTTATCAAATTCCCCTAATGGAGTTATTTTTAATTCAACTTCTTTGGTCTGACCTTGATTTATTGGAGTTGTTCCAATTGGAAACATACTAAATCCCAAAAGATTGTAAAATTCAAAATTATCCGAAGCTCCTAAATTAGTTATATCTAAATAAAAAACAACTGGCTTGCTTATTCCAGAAATCATTGTTTCTTCTGAACTCTTTTTTTCGACATTTATGTTTATTGCAAATATTTGAGGCAGAACTAATAATATAATCAGATAAATAAGTACTTTTTTCATATGAGAGAGATAAGGTGGTTGTATATAAAATTTTCTATAGTCCGAGAATATGTTTACTTCTTACCTTCTAAAGCAAGATAAGCTTTGATCTGTTCCATGAGATCATTACAATCTCCTGCAAGTTTTTCCTCAAATTGATCTATTCTTGAAGGAATTATCCATTTCTCATAATATCCTCTTAAAAATTTCTGAAAGCCACTGGTTTCAAATTTTCCTTGATGATCTCTAATTAAAGTACCTTTTATAGTTATTTTAATTTGTCCTTCATTCATCTTTTCCTTTTTCCCATCTTTTACAAGTTCAATATCCTTTAATTTACTCACTTCAAACTTAGTTTTAATTTTGAACTGAAAATAATCTGTAACTTTTCTAACGCCAGTCCATTCAACTAAAATATTCTTTGCATCGCCAATTATTTTTTCTTCGTATTTGTCTTCGCTTATATTTAATCCTATTTCTTCTCCTTCCCATGTATAAGAAAAAATATAAAAATCTTTAAATAAAAAGATTCCAGTGTACTTCATGCTGCTTGAAAATATTTCTTCTTCTTCACTCATATTATTTCCCTCTTTTAATTATAAGAAAATATTTGTTTAAATAGTTTTTTATCTAGAATTAATACAAGATTCACAGATTAATACACCATCCATCATTTGCAAGAGATTATGATTGCCGCATTCTTCGCAAATTCCATGACTAATTTTTCTATTGCCTCTTGCTTGTTTAATTTTTTTTAATTTATGTGATTCTTCTCTTATCTGTGCAAATTCCTCTAATTCAGGATAAAATTCAGGGTTGAAACTTAAAATATCTCTGAATGTTATCATTCCTACAAGTTCGCCTTCTTGAATCACAGGAAGTCTTTCAAATTTTAATCTCTTCATTTTGTTTATTACTTGTTCAATTGTTGCAGAGGGTTTTATCGTTGCTATTTTTTTAGGAGAGACCTCAATGGCTCTTATAGAAGACAATTCTCTTTTTGACTTTTTAATTAAGGCCCACAAAATATCCTTTTCAGAAATAAATCCAACAAGTCTTTTTTTATTGATAATCGGAAGGCTTCCAACCCTTTTTTTTACCATCTTTTTTGCACAGTCTAAAAGATTTGCATCAGGCTTGATCACAATCGGTTCCTTTGTCATTAGATCTGCTACTATAATCTCATTCATAATTCCAATAGAAAAGACTGTTTTATAAATTTTACGAAGTATTATTCTGGAATATAATAATCTTTAAAAATCAGAAATGAGGGGGATTATTATATAATAATTAATTTGAGCTTAAATATTATCTAATCAAAATGACAAATAAAGAACCTATTGTTTTAATGCCAGAAGATGTTCAGAGAATCTTGGGAAAAGATGCACAAAGAAATAATATTCTTGCTGCAAAGATGGTCTCTGATATTGTGAAGACGACTCTTGGACCAAAAGGAATGGATAAAATGCTGGTTTCGCCTACTAATGATATTATTGTGACTAATGATGGAGTTACGATCCTTAATGAGATGCAGATCGAGCATCCTGCTGCAAAGATGATTGTAGAAGTTTCAAAAACACAAGATTTAGAAGTTGGAGACGGAACAACATCTGTAGTTATGATTGCAGGAAAGTTGTTGGAAAATGCAGAAAAACTTTTAGATAAAAAAATCCATCCAACAGTTATTACAAAAGGTTATAGAATTGCAGCTGATAAATCTCAGGAAATTTTAAAAGAAATAGCATTGAGAATTTCTTCTGATGACGAGGATATTCTAAAACAAGTTGCTATGACTTCTATGACTGGAAAAGGAGCAGAGGATACAAGAGAAAAATTTGCTGATATTATTGTAAGAGCTGTAAAGCAAATTAGTGATAAAGGAAATTATAATCTTGACAATATTAAAATTGAAAAATCAAAAGGAGACGGCATAAGTGATACTGAATTAATTTCAGGAATTGTCATTGACAAAGAAAAGATTTCAAATGATATGCCTCCTGTTATCCAAAATGCAAGAATTGCTCTCCTTGATTTTCCATTGGAATTGAAAAATCCAGAGATTGATACAAAGATTTCAATTTCTTCTCCTGAGCAACTGCAGAATTTTATTAATGAAGAAGAGAGAATGATTAAGAGCATGATCGAAAAAGTTAAGTTGTCTGGGGCTAATGTTGTTTTTTGTCAAAAAGGAATTGATGATTTTGCCCAGTATTTATTATCTAAGGAAAAAATCTATGCCTGTAGGAGAGTATCTAAAAGTGATTTGGAAAAAATAGCAAAAGCAACAGGAGGAAAAATTGTTAGTAATTTGAGTGAGCTTAATTCTTCTGAATTAGGAAATTCACAGATTGTTGAGGAAGTTAGGCACGGAGAAGATATTTTGACTTATATAAGGGGATGTCAAAATCCAAAGGCATTGACTATTTTGGTACATGGAGGAAGTGACCATGTTATTGATGAAATTGAAAGAGCAATCAAAGATGGTTTAGGGGTTGTTGTTTCCTCTTTGAAATCAGGATTAGTTGTTCCTGGGGGAGGGGCGATTGAAATTGAACTTGCAAGAAGATTGAGGCATTTTGGACAATCATTGAGTGGAAGGGAACAACTTGCTGTTGAGGAGTTTGCTTCTGCTCTTGAGTTTATTCCAACAACACTTGCTGAAAATGCAGGAATGGATCCAATAGATGTTTTGACAGAATTAAAATCAAGGCATGATTCTGGAGATAGAAATGCTGGACTTAATCTATTTGAAAACAAAGTCGGGAATGTTTTAGAAGCAAGAATTCTTGAACCTATAAAAATAAAATCTCAAGCAATAAGTTCAGCGAGTGAAGTTGCTATAATGATTTTAAGAATAGATGATGTTATTGCGTCTTCTGGAAAAAAAGCCGGAATGCCTGGAGGAATGGGGGGTATGCCTCCTGGAATGATAGGAGGATATTAGATGGTAAATAAAAACCCATTAAAAGTTGAGGTTGGAAAAAATTATTATCAAGATGGGAATTTTAATTATAGGCTTAGATACCATAGGGAGAGTGATGGAATTGGTGGGGATTATTTCTTTAAAAAAATTTTTGAGGTAACTCCTTATTTAAAAAATATAAGAAAAGAATATGGAGAAATTATTATTAATAGTAAATTAACTCCAAAAGATTTTGAATAAAATGCCAAGCGCAGAAAATTAAGATTAATGAAGGGGAAGAGAGTTAGATTAGGGGAACCTTATAATGTTTTGGCAGAAATAGTTTCTGAATTTGATAAAACTGTAAGAGTTAAATTACTTGAACCTTGTTCTGATGGGCATTTTCATTATTCAAGGTATTATGAATTTATGATTCCTAAAGATTATTCTGAATTTTCAAGGGTTAAAAAATAATTTTATCAAAATAACTTCACTCTTTCACCCGTCTTTTTAGAATAAAATTTCTCTTGAATAAATGCGCCAAAAAAGGGGATTTCTGAAATTTTTTCAATTAATGAACCTGAATTTGTATAATATTCCCAACGTTTTTGATAAATACCTTTTTCTCTGACACCATTAATAATGTCTTTTGATAATCTTTTAGGCATGAAAATCAAATAAAAAATCAATTAATAAATCTTTTTATCTTTTATAAGATATTTTAAGCGAGTATTGCATAAAGAACACAACCAACAATTATAATCGAAGCAATGATGTTTCTCCAATTTATTTTTTCCTTTAGAAACTTCCATGCAAATAAATATATAAATATTGGTCCAAGCATTATTATCAGGGTGGTGAAAATTACTCCTATCTTTAGATATCCATAATAAACAAGCACTCTGTAAACCACCCAGATTAAACCTGTGAGAAAGATTTTTATTTTAACATCTTTGTTTAATTCACTAAACTTTGGTTTGAATAAGATAAAACTAATTAAAAAAATTGTCAGACATCTCAGAAAATAAAAACTAATAGGAGAATAATAATCAAGAACTAATCTTGTGATAACTAATTCAAGAGCAAAGAAAAAACTTCCAAATATTGCTGCTATAAAATATTTATTAAAATCAAGGTGATCTTTTTTTATGTGTGAAAAAATCAAAGCTGAGCCTGCAATTAATGCAGGTATTATTATCTTTATATTCCTTTCATAAAGTCCTTCTACAAAAAAACTAAATAGAATTGCAAGAAAAATAACAAATAGAGGTTCAAGAATTTTTGCTGGTTCTAAATTACTAATTTTTTCCCATTTCATAGAATAGAAAGTGAATAAATTTGCAATTATTGAAAATAGAATTACCAAGGAGAATATTATAATATTCTTTAATTCAAAAGCAGTAGCATCTACTTTCCAGAAAAAATAAATAAGTGGAAGCATTCCAATAACAATTGCCAAAAAACCTGCTGTTTGATAAAGTTTTATTCCAACCTTTTTTTGTTTTAAGACTATCTTTTCTAAAACTGTTCCTGATGCCAAAGCAAGAGCTCCTATTACTGGTAGATAATACATTTAATCACCTCAGAATTACATACAAAAATAGATTTAAAAATTCTATGTTTGATAAAGTTTAAAAGTGTTGAATCTGTTTAATTTCAAGGTCCATTATTCTAATGGTAGAACACTTCGTTTACACATAATTGAACCTAAAAGTTACCATAAGAAATAGCAAAATTTATATACTATATGTATTATATCTATACATGTTTAAAGATAGATATTTAATAAATAAAAATAAGTTGTTAAACGACGAGAAGTTTAACTCT
>JBDRCH010000013.1:0-2523 GCA_043821945.1 archaeon | reverse complement strand
AACCCCTCGACCAATGTCATTAAGTTAACAGCTAATTAATCTTATCTGAATCTAAAGAAAAAAATAAGAACCCTCTCTTTTAACCCCTGACATAATTATGAATCAAGTGAAATCATTAAATATCCAAAATGACAACTTAATCCAAAATCTCGAAAGTATCTGAGAATACATTGGGCATCTAAATTTCTACAAACCTATATTGCTCTCTTTTTATTCATATGAAATTTACGACGACTCAATTTCTCGACCCTTTCATTCTTTCTGTTAGGACGAACAGGGACAAGTTCCATCTTAAAAAGCTCCCTTAACTCTTCAAAGGTATCTTTTGTTTTATCAAAGAATAAACTAACCACCCTATCTTTCATAAATCCTAGTGAAAGATTTCTGTTGATCTTATACATATAATCTTTTTTTGACTTTTTATTTTTCAATTCTTCCTTAAGATCATCAATAATTATTGATTGCAAATTAATAATGAACATACTTGCAAAAAGATCTTGTTTAACAGAGATAAAAGAAAGGCCAGTAAAATCTTCTAATTGTAAATTATTTTTTAAATGATCATAATTAGTTTCTACGCCCCACCTCTTAAAATATAAATCTTTAAGTATTTCTGTAGGATATTTTTCTTTATTGGTAAGGGAAGTTGCAAGCACTTCAACTTCCCCATTATCTAAAATAACTTTCACAATTCTAATCTCAAATGGTTTAAACTCGATACCTAATTCTTTTAATCTTTTTTTAGATTTCTCACTTAATTTGTTTATCTTCAGTGTTTTCTCTTTTTCTTTTGATTCAAAAAATGAATCTATTTCTTTTATTGAAGTTCTTTTCATTCTTATTACAAAATCCCTGTTACCGACGTGATGTTTATACATAAACCATATTCCCCCATAGTTTCTATCATAAATAAATAAATCTTTTTGTTTTAGTTTTTCTAGATGCTCTAATGCTAAATCATATTCATGGACCTTGCAATTATTAATCTGTGTATCAATTACAATCTCGTTAAGGATATCGTAACAAGTCGAGATTCTCGCAGATGGCATTCCATCTCCAAATTGATTCTTTAAACAACCAAAATTTGAAATAATCTCTTCTGAATTTGGTAATTGAATTAGACTTCCATCAATAGCAATTAATCTAAAACCTTTCCATCTGAGTTCATCATTGTCTGTATAAAACTCATGAACTAAGACATCATTTAGTTCGACAAAGGCTTCCGGTTTTAATTTCATTCTACTTTGACAGAAAGCAGACTTTGTAATATTTTCCCTTTTATTATAAATGATCTCCATGAAATTTGTGAGTTCTTTTTGTAAGGTTTGTTTAACCGCATTCATCATAAAAATTATCAAAGATGTAAATGGCATTTTTCTTTTTCGAGTAAAATCTTTATAAGATCTCCGATTATCTTTCATAAACCTATTAGAATATATTCTCCTTTTAATTTTTATTATGATCTTTTTTGGATCTTTTCTTATTTTTTTTGTCATTTGCGATGACTACATAAGCCTTTTTGCCTATGTATTTACTTGAGCAAGGAATCTTTGCTCCTGTTCCATGAGGAGTTACTTCCTTTTCAAAGAAATCAAGGATTGCATCATCAACAAGAACAATTTTCTTTTGACCAAGTTTTATCTTTTTCATAGAGCTCTTAAGAGCTATAGGTATTTAAATGTTTCCTTTCTTTGAAAATAGGATATTAAAAGCTTAACTTAATGACATTGACCCCTCGACACTGTGTGACAAAACAACCTCAAGATTTTTTGTTACAAGATTTCAAATCTTGAAGGCATTCAAGGTGCTATAAAACCTATAATTGCACCTTGATGTATTGATATCTCACCAAACTGAATGCAGGGTTGGGGGTTTTTATATAAGTTTATCCTCGTAGTCTCATAAGTGTTACCAGGTACAACAATGACAAATTTAGAAATAATATAATTAATTTCCCACATCCTTCAATTTCCCAAACCATTTTGTATTCAACCCATCCACAACCTTAACTTCAAAATCCCCTAAGGAGAAATCCCAAGCCAAACCAAGATTATGTTCTCGAGGGTCACTTCCCTCAACAAGTGGAAAAAAACTAGGAACCACAACAACTTCTCGCCCATCATGTTTTCCAACTAAAAAACACTTATACTTCTCCCTTCTAACATTATCATTAAGAACAATAGCAGGATGCCCATGCCCCACAATCCAACTAGAACAATCATTCACTTCCTTAACATCAAACTTCTTATCACCATGCAAATAACACACATTTTCATTAATATAATAATCAACAATATTAATTTGCCCATTTTTACATTTATTCTTGCCCACAACCCCCCAACCCACAGGAACACCCAACTGATCTTTTTCTAACATATTTATTTCTTTATTCTTCTTATCAACTAGCTTATCTAATATCGCATCATGATTACCTTTAACAACAACAACCTCTGAACATTTAGCTTTCAAATAATCAAAAAATCCTTGTATATGTTTCCACTCTTCACTAAGAATAGTTCCAAA
>JBDRCH010000012.1:0-2362 GCA_043821945.1 archaeon | reverse complement strand
GAAAAAAAGACTTCTAAAGCATGGAAAAAAATAAAGGAAATCAATTGAAAATTTGATATCATTATTTAGAAGTAACAAAGGAAATATTTATAAATAATAAACATAAAGGAATTGTATGGTAATAAAAGGAAAAAACATGACATCAAAGAAAATATTTGTAATCTTCAGCATAATCTTCACTTTATTTATTTTAAATTCTGTTTTTGCAGTTACTGGAAATGCTGTGAATGTTGATGCAGATTATATTACAATTTATTCTGGAGAACAAAAAAATATCAAAATTGATGTTGAAAACAATGAAAACTTTGATATTGAAGATGTTTCAATAAAATTAGTTCTTGATGATCTTCCATTTACAACAATAGGAAGTTCTGAAAAAGAAATTGATGAAATTGAAGAAGATGAAGATGAATCAATTACATTTACTATAAAAACCTCTACAGACATAACTCCAGGAGATTATAATCTTCCTTATATTATCACTTTTACAAATGCTGAAGATGAGAATGAAACCTATGAAAAATCTGGTAATTTTGGTATAAGAGTTTCTGCTAAAACAGAAATTGATTTTGCAGTTGAAGCAAGAGGGGAAACTACAGAACAAGGCATTATAGGTGAAAAAGGAAGAATATCATTAGAAGTTATAAATAAAGGTGTTGGAAATTTAAAGGCAGTTAATGTTGAAATATTTCCACAAGGATTTGAATTGCTTTCACAAGAAAGTGCTTATCTTGGAACAATAAATGCAGATGATTCAGATACAGTGAGTTTTGATGTTGTATTTATAAGTGCAGAACCAAAACTTTCTGCAAAAATTGATTTTAAAGATTTTGACAATAAAGAACAATTAATGACAATAGAAAAACCTCTTAAAATTTATTCAAAAGAACAAGCTCTTGAACTTGGACTTATTCAAGAAAGTAAAACTCAATTTTACATAGGGGTTGTTATAGTGGCTATAATTCTCTGGATTATATTTAGAAAAATCTCTAAATTCAGAAAAAAGAAAAGAAATAACAGGGGGTAAATCCTGTGATAAAAGATTTTTTCTCTCTTGCTTTTCAAAACCTTAGAAAAAGAGGGCTGAGAAGCTGGTTAACTATTCTTGGAATTTTTATTGGCATTGCAGCTGTTGTTGCTTTAATTTCGCTAGGAGCAGGCTTGCAAGCAGCAATAACAGGGCAATTTGGAGGATTGTCTGTGGATACACTAACTATTCAAAATAAAGGTACAGGCTTTGGACCTCCTGGAAGCACTGTTATAGAAAAACTAAACAAAAATGATTTAGACATAATAAAAAATATAAGAGGAATTGATAAAACAATTACAAGAGTTATAAGAGTTGTAAATATGGAATATAATGAAATTTCTGACTTTGGATATGTGGCTGATATTCCTGATGAAGAAGAATTAATAAAAATAATTTATGAATCTTTCAATGTTGAACCTGAAAAAGGTGAGTTCTTGGATTCAAAAGATAATGGAAAGATATTACTTGGAAATTATTTTCTTGAAACAGATAAATTTGAAAAAGAAATTTTAGTGGGAAAAAGTTTTTTAATTAATGGACAAAAATTTGAAATTGCAGGAATTTTAGATAAATCGAGTAATATGATGATGAATAATGTTATTCTAATGCTTAATGATGACTTAGAAGAACTCTTAGAAATTAAAGAAGAATATGATTTGATTGTTGTAATAGTTGAAGATAAAAATAAGATTGAAGAAGTTGCAAAAGAAATTGAAAAAAAATTGCGTGATGACAGAGATGAAGAGCAGGGTAAAGAAAGTTTTAGTGTGGAAACCCCTTTGAAAACCTTAGAATCAGTAAATAATATTTTGAACATTATTAATGCAATTGTTATTGGGATTGCAATGATTTCATTAATTGTTGGAGGAGTGGGAATTGCAAATACCATGTATACTTCTGTTGTTGAAAGAAATAAGGAAATTGGAATTATGAAAGCTATTGGAGCAAAAAATTCTGATATTCTCTGGATTTTTTTAATTGAGTCTGGATTACTGGGATTAGTTGGAGGAGTTATTGGAGCAGCAATAGGATTAGGAGGAGCAATAGGAGTTTCACAAATTACAAATCAAGCATTAGGAAGTGATTTATTTGTAGTAAGAGCAGATTATATTCTTTTAACTGGTTCTATTTTATTTTCTTTTGTTATAGGAATCTTATCTGGAATTTTGCCTGCTTTACAAGCTTCCAAATTAAATGTTGTTGATGCGATTAGAGGAAACAAATGATAAATGATTATTTTATACTTGCTGTGAGAAATCTCAGAAAAAGAGGTTTGCGTAGCTGGCTTACTATGCTTGGAATTTTTATTTCAATTGCAACAATATTTATTTT
>JBDRCH010000011.1:0-59788 GCA_043821945.1 archaeon | reverse complement strand
TATCCTTTGGAATGATATTTTCAATTATATTAATAATTGTTTTTATTTCATTTGCTTTTTATGTTATTAAAATTTTAATAGAGGGTCAACAAAGAGATACAATATTCTTATTTAAAGAAGATCTGCAAAATGATATTGATAAAATATGGAGAGGATCTGGATCATTATCAAGACCAGGAGGTTATTCTCTTCCAAAAAAGATTGAATATGCTTGTTTTGTTGATTTCTCATATAGAGAAAGAGGGGAAAATAAAGAACTCTATAGCAAATTAAAAAGAGCTTTTGAAGAATATGAAAATCTAATTTTTTATCCTGTTGGTTCTACAGAAGGTGTAGATGCTTTTGAAATTAAACATATTGATCTGATCACAATGACAAAAAATGAGAATCCTTTTTGTATTGAAAATAATGACGGAAAAATTGAGTTGACTATTAAAAGAGATTATGATCAAGAACTAGTATTAATTGGAAGATGAATTCAAAAGCTTATCTTCAGATTTCATTTGCATGGCTTTTTGCAATTATAGTTGGAGCAGTTATATTATTTCTTGCGATTTTCTTTGTTACAAAGCTGATTAAAACAGAACAAACAATTTCTGACGCAAAAACAGGAAAAGAGATTGGATTTTTATTAAATCCCCTTGAGATAGGTTTTGAGAGTGCAAAAAGCATAACAATTAACTTTCCCACAGAAACGAGAATATACAACAAATGCAGAACTAATGGGAATTTTGGAAGACAATTGGTGCAGGTTTCACAAAAGAACTTTGAAAAATGGACTGAAACAGATATTGATGTTGGATTTTCTAATAAATATATATTTTCAGAAGAATATACTGAGGGAAAAGATTTTTACATTTTTTCAAAGTCATTTGATTTTTCATTTAAAATTACTGATATAGTTTATCTTACTTCTCAATTACAAGAATATTGTTTTTTAGATGCTCCTGAAAAAATTCAAGAAGAATTAATGTTCTTAAATCAGAAGAACCTCTTAATTGAAAATTGTTCTGATAAAAGTACAAGAGTTTGTTTTAGAGGGGGAGGAAATTGTGATATAAGAGTGGAATATGGAAAAAAGAGGATATTGAAAAATTCAGAATTTGTTTATTTTGAAGGAGATGCTTTAATGTATGCTGGAATTTTTTCTGATTTTGATATTTATGAATGTCAAGTAAAAAGACTCATGCAAAGAACTGATAATCTTGCACAACTATATCATGAAAAAGCCTTGTTTCTTTCAAATAAAGGTTGTGAATCCAATCTTGATCTTGTATCCTTAAGCAACCTTGCAAACAAATTAGAAGATTCTTCAGATCTTTCATTAATAAAAGAATTTGTAGAAGAAATTGACTACAAGAATAGCATAGGAGATTGCAGACTATGGTAATGAAAATAACCAGCTGGTTTTTTTCGATTTTCCTCAAAACACTGAACGGCGATTTCTTAAAATGCTTTCTAAGGAAATCACTAAGTAAGCGAGCGCAAATGAAAATTCAACAAATGACTTTTATGTTAATAGCTGTGACCTTGTTTTTTGTTTTAGTTGGAATGTTCTTTTTAATGATTACATTATCTGGGTTAAAAGAATCTTCACAAGAGCTTTGTGAGAAAAATGCTAAATTATTAGTAACCAAACTTGCAAATTCACCAGAATTTTCATGTGGAGAAGTTTTTGGTAGCAGCAGATCTAATTGCATTGATGCAGACAAAGTTATGGCTTTAAGGAATAATATAAAAGATTATTCTGATTTTTGGGGGGTTTCAAACATTGAAATAAGAAAAATCTATCCTAAGGATTTTAATCGCGTATGTGATCAAGGAAATTACCCTGACTGCAATTTGATTAATGTTTTTTCAAAACAAGGAGGAGTCAGTTCAGATAATTTTGTTTCTTTGTGCAGAAAAGAATCTTTTGATGGAGAAATCTATGATAGATGCGAACTTGCAAAGATTATTATTGGTTCTGAATATGGTGAAAAATGTTAAAAAAATTTAAGAGAGGAACTCGCGCCTTGACATTAATTAGCAAGAAAAATATTTGCCCAATGTCAAAACGCTCGCAAGAAGAGATGGTAGGATTTGCTCTGATTATAATAGTTGTTGCTGTTATTGGATTAATCTTTTTAAGTTATTATCTAAGAAACCCAAAGGAAGAAATTCTTGAGAGTTATGAAATTGATAGTTTTATTCAATCGGTTTTACAATATACAAGTGATTGTGTTGATGGATATGAACCAAGATATCGTTCAGTTGAAAAATTAATAATAGATTGTAATAGAAAAGAGATTTGTCTTAATCAAAAAGATACGTGCGAAGTTTTAGAATATACTCTAAAAAGGATAATAAAAGAAAGTTGGAAAATTGATGGAGACAGACCTGTGAAAGGGTATTATTTGTACATTAATTCTAATGAACAGATTATTTTAAATCTTAGTGAGGGGAATTCTACTAATAATTATAAAACTTCCATGCAAGAACTAGGAAAAGAGAATATAGAGATAGTATTCACAGCTTATTACTAAATTCTTAAGTGGATAATCATTGTATCAACAACTATCTCTGGTTTATGTCTTATTCTATTTTTTGTTTTTTCTTCAATTAATTCAACAAATCCGAATCTCACTAAAAGCTTAATATCATCATTGACTGATTTAAATCCTCTTCCTAATTTTTTTGCCAATTCATAGATTGACTTGGGTTTTTGATTTTTTATTACATTTAAGATTCTTGCTTTTTCATTGCTCAAAAGCTGTCTTAGAACAGAAACTCCTGAAAAATCATAATCTTCTGTTGAAAATGGTGTTTTTTTGTAGATTGAAAAAGCCCCCTTGGATTCAGTGATTGTTATTTCTCTTGTTTTTGTTTTAGCCATTTGATATGATTATTTTTGGATATGCCTATAAAATATATATTATTCAATTATATGTTTAATTAAAATATATATTACTTTTATTAACCATATGTTAATAAATGTTTTGATTTTAATAAAATTAAGTTCATACAAAGATATGTATTAATAAAAAAGTGACAACAAAACTTTTATAAATTAAACCATCAAAAACAAGGGAGATCAAAGGCAAACAGAAAAATAATATGACAAGCTTTTTAAAGAAAATCGGGTTTTCAACTATAACACCTTCGGGTGTTCTATAGAGAATAAAGATCTTTGTTTATTCCAAAACAAGGACAAGCATTTAACTGGGGGAAACATTCAGTTAAATTAATTAAATTCACTTGACAAGATGGTTTACTCTATGACCATTAAGTTAAGATGATGTTGTCATAGATAACAGATAATAAAGTTGAAAGGAGGTTAAAAATAATGAAAATAAATTTTAAAAAGATCTCAGCTGTATTAACTAGTGGAATAATGACTGTATCTAGTATTGGATTTGCTGCTGCGGCAAATTATCCTACACCTTTTGTGTCAGGAGGGAGTGCAAATGTAGCAATTGTTTATGGTACTGGAGACGGTGTATCTACATTAGATATACTTCAAGCAGGAGACATTCAATCAAACCTTCAATCTTATATGGGATTAGCTAGCGGAGGTGCAACCTCTGGAACAGCTAGTGGTGGAGATAGTGTTAAAATTGAGAAATCATCAACCAAATTCAACTTAGGTAAAGGAATAGCAGATATTATATCTACATCTATTACTGATGATAGTCCAAATGGAGGACTTCCAATTCTCTTAGCAGATGGAAAATATGTTGATGATGATAACGATGAAAAAGACTATACTCAAAAAATAGACCTTGCAAACCTGACTTTTAAGATGTTTGATGATGATGATTACAAGGCTGATTCTCCTACATTGGGAATGAGAATTGCTAGTGCAGATCACGTATTGAACTATACATTAGATTTTACTGATGAACCTGAGTGGGCTGATTTGGATTCAACGAATATTGAAATAATGGGAAAAAACTATTTCATATTAAGCCATACAGCAAACACCACAATAAATCTTCTTGATGCTGCTGAAACAACAACATTAGCTGAAGGAGAAACAAAAACTGTTAATGGACATGAAGTTTCTATTGCGTTTATTGGAGGAACAGGAACAAGTGCAGAAGTTAAGTTGAGTGTGGATGGAGAAACAACAAATAGTTTAAGTGAAGCACAAACTCAAAAATTATCTAGTGGAGATTATGTAGGTATTAAAGATATAAGTGTTCAAGATTATGCTGGAGGAACAAAAACAGTAGAATTCAGTATAGGAAGTGGTAAGTTGGTTCTTAAACACGGCTATGATGTAGAAATAAATGATAAATCTATATCTGGTATGAAAACTTATATTACTACAACATCTTCTGCTACAGCTACAATTAGCAAAATTGCTATTGAATGGAAAGCTGATGATGAATTATTCCTTGCTCCAGATAGTGAAATTTTAATGCCTGGTTTTAAAGCAGTTAAATTATCTTATGCAGGAATTTTATATCCCGCAGAAGAAGTAATGGAGATTAGAGGAGGAAGTACAACATATGCAACTTTAGAAAATTTTCCATTAAAAGATAGCACAGAAGACATAAATATTATTTATGGGGATAGCGCTAATTTTACTGGCGTTGGTAAAGATTCAACACATCAATTAAGAACAAGCAATGAATCAGAATTAGTATTTGATAAAGATACAGATGATTGGTTCTTGGTGTCATATAATGATGGCTCAAATGCAGAATCTTACTTAATGAGAGCTACTAATTTTGGATTAGTTGATGGATCAACAACAGCTAATAAGACTACAATCCAATATAGAAAAAATGGAGCGTGGGTTGACTTAAAAGTAGATGCAAAGATTGCAGATGTTATCTCAGTAGGTAATGTTGAATTAACTATTAATATCATTAACAGAGCTTCTGTGAATAATGTAAATTTCACTGCAAGTGGAAGCAATGTTGAATTTAACAGACTTTATTCAAAAGAAGGTATGCAAGTTTATGTGCCTTGGTATGCTAACCAAACAAATGCACCTGCGGGTAGCGGTAATCTTTACTGGAATTCAACAGATGCACAAACAACATTCAATCTTACATTTTCTGAAGAAGATAAGAATGGAAATATTGGTAAAGGAGAAAACGTCACTGTTCAACTTGGATGGAATTCTGCTACAACTCCAGAAGCTTATGTAAGTGATATACTTGGAGAAGCAGTTACATTTGCAGAAAATGGTGATAATACCAAGAAATGGTTGAGTTACTGGTATTCACAACTTGCAACATCAATAATCTGGGATAAGAGTGGAGATCAATATTCAGCTACTTTAAGCTATCATGGTGATGAGACATATGGAGAATTCTATGTGAATGCTCCTGATACAACAGTTACACCTGGTACAAGTGGAACAACTGGTTCAACTACACAACTTGGAAGTGTGCTTGCTAAAGACAATGAAATCAGCTCTGTAAGTTCAAAGAACTTAATAATAGTTGGTGGAAGTTGTATTAATTCAGCTGCTGCAACCGCATTAGGAGTTGCAACACATACTTGTGGTCCAGAATTCACTACTGCTACTGGCGTAGGGTCAGGAGAATTCTTGATTAAAGGAGTGAGCGATGCTTTCACTAGTGGAAAGATTGCATTAGTTGTTGCTGGTTACGAAGCTGCAGACACTGTAAATGCTGCTAAGTATCTAACTACTCAAACTGTTGATACAAGTAAAGAGTACAAAGGAACATCTTCAACAAGTGCTGAACTTGTCACAACAACTGCTTAAATCAATTTTTTATTTTTATTTTTTCTTTTATTTTTTTAATACCTAGTGAGAACTAAGATTGTCAAGATACTAACTAAAACTTTTTATATACTAAAAAAGATTATTTAATATGCGTAGCGTAATTTCAAAAAAGAAAGAAAATAGAACAAAACAGATCGTTTTAGGATTAATCTTAGTTGGGGTTATGTTTATCAGTGTTTTAGGATATGCCTTTCAAGGAGAAGAAAAAGAAAGCAATAAAAAAATAATTCACAATGGTTTTGAATTCACTAACCAAGGAGATTTATGGTTCTTAGAAATTGGAAATTTTATATTTGCATTTAAATATCATCCAAAACAAGTTGAAAAGATTGGTTCCAAAGTTAATCTCCTTAATCAATATCTTAACAAACCCCTCTATATTTTTTCAGAAAATAGCGAATCTGAAATTGAAATAGTCAGAAATCTCGAGCCAATTGTCCTTAGAATGAGGAGAGCTTATTTAGAGGGTGAAGAAGGTGAAGAAAATCTTCCTATTAAAAATTGTGCAGATAATTTTATTATAATAAAAGAAAATAACATTACTAAAATAAGCCAGAATCAGAGTTGTGTTTTTATACAAGGACCTAAAGAAGATTTGACTAAAATCACAGATGAATTTCTGTTTAAAATATTAAGTGTAGACTAATAAAATTTAAAAAGATTGAAAGAAGAAATAAAAGATGGGAGAAGAAATTCAGAAAAAAGATGCTAGTTCAGATGAACAAAACAAATTATTAAAAAATTTTCTAATTTTTATAGCTATATTTATTGGGGTTTTTTTAGTTAGTTATATCTTTTTTGATTCAAGAAAGAATTTTGAATACAAAGGAATCAAATTTGAAATTGTTGACGAACTTGCACCTTATAGAACGAGTATTCCCCTTTATCAAGGAAATTCTGTGACAGGAAATTTTATTGGAGATTATAATTTTTATTTGAGGAAAGATCCAAGGAAAATTGGTGAAAAAATTACTCTTAGTGGAGAATTGCACATATTTGAAAATGTTGTGTTTAATGCAACTCAAGAATTCAGATGTGAAGGAGATGAAATTATTGGTATTGCAAACCTTGCTAGTCTTTTAGAAAGAATGGGGGCAAGAGTTATAAAAAATGATAGTCTTTCTTGTAATTGGGATGGGGATTACACTTTTATTAGACTTATTCCTGGAAATAAAACTGAAATAAAAATGCCTGGACCTTCTTGTTATGATCTTTATATATTTAATTGTGAAGTATTAGAAGTTACAGAGAGACTAATGATAGAAATTTTTAAAGAGATTAATAAAGAATAGTTATTTTTTCTTTTTATATCTTAGATAAATAATAAATATTATCAAACTAAACAACATAAGACCAAAAGAGATTACATTTAAATTATTACTTATCCATTCAGAATTGCTCCCAAAAAAATATCCCAAATAGATTAAGATAATAGCCCATATTCCTGCTCCAAGTGTTGTAAACATTATAAATTTGGGAAAGTTCATTCTTGAAAATCCTGCAGGAAGTGAGATCAATTGTCTGATTATTGGAATTAATCTCCCAATAAAAGTGGTTATGTCTCCATGTTTATTGAAATAATCATCAGATCTCTTTAAACTGCTTTTGCTCAGAAAAAGTATCTTTCCATATTTAGAGATTAACAAATCAACTGCTGATCTGCCTAAAAACATTGCAAGAAGATAATTAAAAACTGCTCCTGCTAAGCTTCCTAATAATCCTGCTATAAAGATGAGAGTGATACTCATTTCTCCTTTTGAAGCTAAAACTCCTGCAGGAACCAAGATAACTTCGCTTGGAAAAGGAAAAAAAGAACTCTCTATAGTCATTCCTATAAAAATTCCAATATAACCTAATTCTTTTACTATTAATAATATTGTCTGAGTTAATTGAGTTAGCAATCCATCAAGCATTTTATTTTTTCAGAATTGAATGTTTAAATAGATGACTTAGATCTGAATAGAATGGTATTTCTTTTATTTTGAATATTCTCACTTCTGTAAACCATATTAAAACTACAAAAATCGTGCTTAAAAAATACCAGAACAATTTATGGGTTATATCAAAAAAAGAAGATCCTGAAACCCAAAGTATGCTAAGGAATAATATTCTTAAAATATTTATTGTTAGGAGAGAAACAAATGCGAATAATAACATTTTGATCCTTTTTTTTATTTTTATTTTAGGTATTGAAAGATTAAGGACTAATAATGCATAATATGCAGAACCTGCTACACAAGCATTTATTATTTCAATAGAATAATCAGACACAGAAATAATATTCCCACTTAAAGAAACATCAAAGAATATTTTTAATAAAAAGTAAACTGGATAAATAGTGAGAGGAGTAAAAATAAAGTAAAAAATCCAAAAATGAGGTAATGCTGATAAGAATATTACTAAGTATCTAATTAGAATATCATAAACCTCTTTTGATTTCATAAAAATAAAAGTTAAGAGGGATTTAAATAAGTTTGTTTGGGAAATCGAAAAATTGGAATTATGTTTTTGAGATTCTCCACATCATAGAATTCTATTTCAAATAAAGAATTATTTCCATTTACAACATAAGGAATTTCATAAAATTTTCCTTTTCTATTAAAAGAGTATGTTGGATTAGGAGAATTTTTTTTAACATTTGGTAACATTTCTCACTAAGGTTTATGCACTTTATTTTCTTACATTCTTTCTCAGCTTTATGTATTTCTAATACAATAAGATTTCTCAAATGAGGGTATAAATTCATATTCTAGAAAAAAAGATTAGAGAAAGAAACCCTATTTCCTAGCAACTCTAATTGCCACGATAATAATGATTATCACTAAAATTATATTTAATGCTCCAATCCCCCATAAATAGAGATTGTCTCCAGGAATTATATTCTTTAATCCTTGTGAGCCTTCGATTGAAACTGAAACTGGTTGTTTCAATATTACTTCATTGTCTGAAGTTAATTCAATATCAAAGTTTTTTTCTCCTACAGCATTTGCATTTACCTTAAGAGTTAATAAAATATCCTTTGATTCTCCTGCTTTTAATAAAACCATATCAGGATTAACTTCAGCTGAATCTGCCCAATCTGAATATCCTTTTGCATTAATATTATAAGTTGTTGAACCACTTCCAGTATTTACAATTGTTGCTCTAACAACTAATTCTTCTCCAGCTTTTCCTCCTGATTCTAAACTTGCAGATACAAGAGCACTTTTTTCAATTGAACAACTTCCGCTAACAGTTAATAAGATTCTAAACTCTGCTAAATCATCATCAAAGTCTGTTTCAAAGATATCATCGTCTTCGTTATATACTTCAAAATCAATTGCATATATCTTTTCATCAGTGTCTTCTGGTATTTCTAAAGTTATTTCAAAATCTTCCTTATCAAAAGCATCTATATCTCCAATCTCTACTTTTTCATTAATTCCTAATTCTGAGTTAAACACTTTAACATAAACATCATCTTGATCAGAATCTCCAATATTCCAAGCATCTGCTATAATCTGAAAATCTCCTCCACATGAAACTTTTTCTGGATATTGAAAGTCATATAGAACAACAAAGTCACTTTCAATTATAATTTCTATTTCTTCAAAATCACTAGCACAAACATCTTCTTCTATTTCATTATCATAACCATTTGCTATAACATAAAATCTATAATTCTTTCCATCATCTAATTCATCTAAATCAATATCAAGTGAGTCTTCAAGATTAAAACTTATTGTAATTATCTCTGAATCATCATCTTTAACATCAAAATCTTTTTCATCATCAAGCTCGATTATCCACTCATTTGATTGAGTATTCCATAAACCCCATTCAATTTCTACATTATCTATATCCTCGTTACCCTTATTTTCGACTTTAATTTCTACTTCAATATCATCAAGAAGAAACCAAGCATCATCATCCCCAAATTCAGATTCTGATCCTCCATTCATTCCTTTATCTGTTATATCAATACTTTTTATTCTTAAATTATTAGCAGAATTTCCTGTTAATTCGCAAGAATTTATTTCTGATGGCTCTTCATCTGAGACTACACTTGTTAAAGTTCCTTCAACATTCAAAGTTCCATCATTGATTCTCCATGTACCTACTGTGCTCTCAGCATTATATGAAAACCATCTAAAGTATATTGTTTCTCCTTCATTTACATTAATATTAAGACTATCAATTGTTCTTGATCTTTCATCAGTATCTTCAGGTATAGATTGTGTCGAGATTATAGTAGAAGAACTAAAATCAGAATTTTTTGAATATTGAACTTGATAATTATCTGGTCCTGTTGTAGATTTTCTCTCACCAAAATTAATATTAGATATAGTTAAGTCATATCCTGTTTTTGGAGATAATGTAATTTGAAAATATTTTGCTCCATCAATAACTCCTGTAGCCCAATTGCTTGCAGAAGCACCATTATCAGTAAATGTAACTTCTGAAGTTCCTGTAAAACTTCCAGCATTTAAATTTGAATTAATATTTGAAGCAGAACCATCTGTAGTTAAAGACCATTCAGCTATCACAGCTGCACTTGCAAAGTTTAAGAACATTACCAAAAATAAAATGCTTAAACTGATCAAACATAAATTTTTTGTTTTCATTTTGTAATCATTTTGCAGTTACTATGGTTTATAAATATTTCTGTTTTGTAAAATATATGATTAAAATCAAAGTTTTGGTTTCAAAACATTTATATATTTTAAAATCATTATTTATCGAAGGAAATAACAAGATGACAATAAAATCAAAAGAGAATTATCTAGGAGCGTGGGCTTTTCTCATTGGAGTTATATTGGCTATAACTATTGCTTTGATAAAATCTTTTTCTATTCAAGCATTTGTTCAATTTAATCAATTATTTTATGTTATACTTATAATTATGGGAATTGTGATTGGTTCTATTAATATAAGAAATCAAGATATTAGCACTTTTCTTCTTGCAGGAGCAGTTATAGTTATTGTTAGTAAATTTGGATTAGAAGGATTTAGTGATAGATTAGGAGGTTCATTATTAGGAATAACTAAGATTGGATTGCTCGGACAAGAAATATCGGGGGCTTTATTGATTTTATTTGTACCTGCAACAATTATTGTAGCATTGAAATCTGTGTTTAGTATTACTAAGATTTGATCTTAATCATATTGACAAATTCTCCTTCAATATCCAACCTCGGGCAAGCTGTGTTTACCCAGCTTTGAATTTGCGGGAAGTTTTCAAATTCAGAAGTGTTTATATTATTACTAAGAAATAAATAAGATTTTTTATCTTTGATTGATTTTTTTAATTTAAGTGCTTTGCTTAGACTTTGTTGGCCTGGTTTTGTTGAAACTAAAATTCCTACTTGATCTGAATGAAGGAACTTGAGGTGCGCTACTTTTTGTTTTTTCTCTAATGTTTTTATTTCTTTTTTTGATATTAGTTCTAATTTGTTATGAGACAAGAGGTGCACTGGAAGTTTTGATTCAAATGCTAATGAAATTGCGTGAAATTTTCCGTCTCCTATTAATAGTATTGCTTGAGTTGATTTAGGAAGTGCTGGTTTAGAGCAACCTAATACTTGTAAAAATCTAGTTACATTATGATTTTTTTTAAGTAAATCATTTATTTCTTTTGCATGATTTATATACTGTATTGAATAAGCAATTGCTATATTTTTGGGAAGTTTTTTTGAGATTTCTAATATTTTTGACTTATTTATCTTGGATTTTAATTTTGCAGATATGAAAAGGGTTTTCATAGAATTATTTAGAATTATGACTTAAAAATCCTTGTATTACTCATCTCTTGCTTTTTTTAAGAAATATTCTTGTGATGCTTCTTCAGGACAAAACTTTTTTGCTATTCTATTTAATGAAACTTAATCCCATCTACTTCTCTTTTCTTCTTTTGGTTGAGCTGTTTCTTTAGAAATCTTTGCAAATGAGGGAGTTACAATAATTGTGTTTTCTCCAAATCCTGCAATACTCCCTTCAAGAGCATCTGTTGTTTTTTTGATCTTTGAAACTGCTCTCTTAAGTTCAATAGGATCTTTTTGTCTTAAAACTTTTATATCAATTACAGCAATAGTATATCCTTCTCTTAGAGCAGCAAGAATTTCATTAACATCTTCATAACTCTTTAATACAAACAATCTTACAAGAACTTTGTTGTCTTTTTCTTTTTGTTCAAGATCAATCTCAAGATATTCATTATCCATTGATTCGCCATCTGAACCTGAAAAAACTTTTTTTATTCTGTCAAAAACCATGTTAAATTTAACTTGTTAAGATTTATAAAGATTTCGTAATTTTTTGCACATTTATTTTTTCATCTTTCCCATTATTTCTTCACGAAGTTTATCAAGCTGTTTTGTAAAAGAATCCTCTTGTTTTTCAATTGATTTAATCCTCAAATCAAGAATTTTTTCTTTGTTTAATAATTCTTCTTTTATTTTTGATTTTTCTGATTTTATCATTAATTGCCCTATAATCTTGAAAATTCCATCATTAGCATTTTCAATTTCATTTAAAGCAGAAGAATTTTCAGATAACTCCATTTGAAATGCTTGTTTTTGAAGAAGCAAATTCTGCAAGTTTTGTTCTAAAAGTTGCATTTCTTGAATTTTATTTTGGTCATTCATTTTATTTGATTTCTAACTCTTTTCAGATAGTTTATTTAGTATAGTCCTAAAAATTCAGTCAGCTTTGACTATTTTTACTCTTGTTCGAGGTTTGTAAAAAATCTTACTTCCACAATGAGGACAAACAAATCTCTTATCTAAATTAGTAGTTTTTATTTTTTTCTCACACTTGAAACATTTATATGTTGCCATTTTATTCTCCTAGATAATAAGTGTCTGATGCGAATTTTTTATCACAACCAGAACATTCCCATATCCCTTTTGAAAGCCTTTTTGCTTTTAACCTTTGACAAAAAGGACATTTTTGTTTTAATCTTTGTTTTTCTTCTACTTTAACTAACTTTTGTCTTACTCTTTTTCCATACCTTGCGCCATAACGGCCTGCGGATTTTGTTTTTTTTAATTTTGTTGGCATTTTATATCATATAAAGATAGGAATTGGTTTTTAAAAGTTTCTTATTAACTAAAATTAATATGATTAGAGATTTTTTGGAAGAATTTAATATAATGGTTTAAGTTCTCTTTTACCTGTTTTTCTCACAAAATGAGGAACGTATCTTCCCTCAGGGGGCAAAATAAATATTTTATAATTTGAAGAAGAATTGCAAGGACATCTCTCAATAATTCTCTTTCCATCTAAAATTCCCACCAACTCCTCTTCTATGTTCAATATATTTATTTGGTTCTTCTTTTGCTTTTTTTATTAATTTTTCAAATCTCCCTCTTCAAATTCTTCTGGTGCTGTTGTACAGTAATGTATCCTACCACAAAAACCACAATCAACATAAGTATAAGGATTAGTATGAATTATTTCGTTCCAAAATTCTTCATCTTCTGAATCTATAATATCCTTACTAAAATTTTATTTATATTATTTTGTATTATAAAAAGATATAAATGGGGCTGCCCGGATTTGAACCGGGGTCGTCAGGTCCCAAACCTGAAAGGCTACCAGGCTACCCCACAGCCCCCTTCATAAGAGAGGGTTCTGATAATTTATAAAACTATTTCTTTTGAATTTCATTTTTAGCAGCCTCCTTTGAGCTTTCTGCTTCTTTTTCTTTTTCTTGTTGTTTTATCAACTTATCTTGTTTGTCTTTTATCTCTTCAAAATATTCATCTAAATTTTTTTTCTTTTCTTCAGGAGTTTCTGTTTTTTCTTCTGATATCTCTTTGTCATATTTTCCTTCTTCAATCTCTTGCTCAACTTCAACTGCAGTTTTGTTCTCGACTATGATTCCCAAACTTACACAACTTCCAACTATTGTTTTAACTGCGGATTTTAAGTCATTACAGAGTAGATTTGGGAATTTTGTTTTTGCGATTGAGATTATCTGCTCAATTGAGAGATTCCCTACTTGAATGTTCTTTTGCTGTCCTGAAGCTTTTTCAATTCCTAATTCTTTTTTTAATAACTCTGAAACTGGTGGTGAAAAAACTTGGATAATGAATTCTTTTGTGTTTACATTCACATCTAATGTTACAGGAACTTTCATACCCTTGAAATTTTTAGTTGCTTCATTTACTTTTGAAATCACTTGGCCAATATTAATTCCTGCTGGTCCAAGTTTTTGGCTCAAAGCTGGTCCTGGTTTCATTTCTCCGCCTTCTGCTAATATTTTAATTATCATTTTTGTTTTCCCATGAAATAAGGTTGGTTTAATTTATCTTCTTTTTCTTGAAGATTTGATAGATTATCATAAAGATGATTATTTACATCACCTAAAATTAAATTCGCGGATATTTGATTTGTTAAGGCATTTTTTTCTCGGATTATATCCTTTAATCTCATTCTATTATATATTTCAGATAATTCATTCATCTTCTTCGTCTCCTTCTTCTCTTCTGATAACTTTAACATTATCTAAGTTAATTGTGACCGGCAATGGAACAACTGCTCCAAGTAAGCTTACTACTGCTTTTTCTTTTTGTTTGTCTATTCTTAAAACTTTTGCTTTTTCTTTTTTGAAAGAGTCTGAAAGAATTTCAACAATGTCGCCTTCTTTTATTGAAATTGTTGTTGCTGAAGGTTCGACCATATTTTTTATTTCTTCATAACCAATTGTTTTTCCAATTATTCCTTTTACATAAGGCAAGTTAAATACAGCTTCTTCTGCAGATTCTCTGTCTTCTGCTTCTAATAATATATAACCTCTCAATCCATGAGGTCGAGAAACAGAATATACCCTAATACTTTTTCTCTCTGCTCTTTCAGCAATCATGTCAACTGCTCTTTCTTCTTTGTTTGTTGTTACCTTAATAATAAATATCATTTTCAAATCAAAAGAACCTAAACGGTTCTTTGGAATCTCCCTTCTTGTTCCTGCGAGGCAATTTCTTCAAATGCCCCTTAGGGGAAATCGCGATTTATTTAGCTCCGTCTAAGACATTAAGATCCTAGAAAGATATAATTAAGTGAAAACAAGGGTTTATAAAATTTGTTATATAAAAATATTCATAACTATTGAGATAAGAAAACCAAGTGTTCCAAGCAAAAGCACTCCAATTGCAGAAACTTTAGCAATTGTTTCATATTCTTTTCTCGAAGGTTTTTTCAGAATATGCCATACTCTTCTACATTTAAGTAAAAAAGATTTTGTTGGAATCCACATGTTTTTCATAATTTAATTAGAGAGCATGGGTTTTTAAATTTTAAGTTATATTTGAATTGCATCTAATTTTTTATATACAAAGGGTTTTTTATAGTCTCTTCTAGAGAAGGGGTTTTATTTAATTCACTGGAACACCCGTTAATATAACCCAATGCAAAAGCGAATGCAGAAATTGAGAATGCTAAAATTCCAATATTAAGATATTGCTTCCACTTTTTTTCAATATAATATCCTTGACTCTTTAAATATTCTGCCAAGAGATCAGTAGAATCTTTATTTAAATGATAATTATTTTTTCTTGACATGATTATGACTCAAAAAACTCAATTCCCAATTCATCTTCGATTTCTTTGTGTTTCATGCTTTCAATTGATTCTCCGTGGCCTAGAATTTGAGAACTTTTTACTCCTGTTACTATTAATAAAACTCTTATTGATTTTTCCATGTCTTCTGAAATCTGGGCTCCCCATATTAATTTTGCATCAGGATTTAATCTATTTCCAATTGATTCTATAACTGATTTGCATTCATCTAAGCTCATGTTTGGACCACCTATGATGTTTACCAAAGCACCTGTCGCATTAGATACATCAACATCTAAAAGAGGATTCTGAACTGCTTTTTCTACTGCATCTAATGCGCGATTCTCAGTATCAGATTCTCCCATTCCAATTAGTGAAACTCCCCCATCAACCATCACAGCCTTTATATCTGCAAAATCAAGGTTAACCAAACCAGACATTGTTACAAGTTCTGTTATTCCTTTAACAGCATTAGTGAGAATTTCATCAGCTATTTTAAAAGCTGTGTGCAAAGGTAAATCTGGTGCTAACTCAAGAAGTTTATCATTAGGAATTACAATTAAAGTATCCACAACAGACTCCATTCTCTCTAAACCTTCCATTGCATTTTCTATTCTTTTTCTTCCTTCAATTGTGAAAGGTAATGTTACAATTCCTATTGTTAATGCACTTTGTTTTTTTGCTAATCCTGCAACCACTGGAGCTGCTCCTGTTCCAGTTCCTCCTCCTAATCCACAAGTTATAAAGATCATATCACTTCCTGCAATTTTTTTCTTAATTTCTGATTCTGATTCTTTTGCTGCTTCTTGCCCAACTCTTGGATTGCTTCCTGCCCCTAATCCTTGAGTTAATTCTCTTCCAATAAGAATTTTTTGATCAGCATTAGCATATAATAAATCCTGAGCATCTGTGTTTATTGCAATAAGCTCTCCTCCCTTAATTCCAACTTCCCTCATTCTACTCAAAGAATTTCCTCCACCACCACCAACTCCAATAACCTTAATTTTAGCTGTTTGTTTTTGCAAAAGTTCTGCTAATTCTCTATCAATATCTCTTATTTCAGGAGATAAATCAGAGATAATCCTTGTGTCTTCTCTATCATATACCTCTTCCATAGTAAATATAACTCGTATTGATTTATAAGGATTGTTGCAATTAAAAGAATAGATAATTTGCTAATGTAAACATATATTAAAGATTCTCATTCAATACTAGCCTTAATCACTTCTTGAATTTCTTTAACTTTCAAATCTAAATCAAGAATTTCTTTAAATTTATCCTTGAACATTTCCACAAATTGCAAATAATGTTTTTCAACTTGTATAATTAATTCTTTATCTTTTACTTCAAATTTAAATTCTTTTCTAAATAAAAATAAAATTAGCGATTTTATTTTTTCATTTAAGTCTTCTATTTTTTTTAAAACATTCACATTATAGATTACCTTTTTTCCTGCAAGGGGGTGATTAAAATCAACCATTACTCTTCCTCCCGAAACAGTCAGTACCTTTGCTATTCTTCCATCAAAATTAAAAACTGTTCCTGGAATTGGATTTAATTTTTGTTCATTGAATATTTTTATTGGAATCATTCGTACAAATTTAGGATCTCTAATCCCAAAAGCTTTTTGAGGCTCAAGTTCGATTTCATAATTTCCAATATTCTTCCCAATTAAAAAATCTTCTATCCCTTTTAGAAACATTCCTTGACTTAAACAAAAAACAAAATACTTTGATTGAGTCTTCAAGCCAGATTTTTTTATGTCTTCTTTTATATTTGAATCAAAAATTTCTCCTGTATCTTTAACTTTTCCAGTAAATTCTATTTGAATAAAATCATTTTTTTGAAGTGCCATAAAATTTGTTAAGTAAAAACGTTTATAAATATATTTCTTTTGGATATTTTATGGTGTTGAAAATAATTAGTGCTACAGAGGTAAAAGTAGGTACAAATATACTTATTGATGGCGAGGCTTTTACTGTTAAAAAAATTGACATTAGCAAAACTGGCAAACATGGTCATTCAAAATGCCGAATTGAAGCTCAAGGGATTATTCGGGACACAAAAAAAGTTTTTGTAATTCCAGGGCATGATCGATTTGATGTTCCTTTAGTCAATAAGAAAAAAGGTCAGGTTTTATCAAAAGCTGAAGGCAAAGCAAGTGTGATGGATCTTGAAACATTTGAAACAATTGAAATTGAATGTTCTGATAAAGAAGTTTTCGATAGTTTAAAAGAAGGCGGAAACTGCGAATATTGGGACGTTGAAGGAACTAAAATAATTAAAAGGAAGTTGTAAGCCTTATTCATTAAATTTATAAAAGATATTAAAATATACTAAAATGGCAAAAATACCAGAAGCACAAAATAGATTATTCAAAAATGTATTTGTTTGTAAAAAATGTCAGACAAAAATTAAAGCAGATCCTCAAGCAATCTTAAAGGGAAAAGTTAAATGCCGAAAGTGCAAAAAAAACGCATTTAGACCTTTGAAGAAAAAATAGGTGTTAAATAATGGATTTTGTAATTTATGATGTTATACTGCTAATATTGTTTGCTATATTTGTTTCAGTTTTTCTTTATACTCGAAGGAAGAATCTTCAAAGAGAGGGGCTATTATACTTATATAGAACAAAATTAGGAATGAAATTGGTTGATTATATTGGTGGCAAGTATAAAAAAACACTAAATGTTTTAAGTTATCTTTCAATTGGATTAGGCTATCTATTGATGGCAGGAATTTTTTATTTGATTTATACTATTCTTAAGATCTATATCTTTCGTCCTGATATTGTGACTATGATAAAAGTGCCTCCAATAATGCCCCTTATTCCTTATATTGACAAAATTGTTCCAGGACTCCCTAGTTTCTTTTTTACTTATTGGATTGTAATCTTAGCAATAATTGCAATAACTCATGAATTTGCTCATGGAATTTTTATGAAAAGATACGGTATTAAAATAAAGTCAACAGGATTTGGATTTTTTCCTTTTTTTCTTCCTGTGTTTTTAGCAGCATTTGTTGAACAAGACGAAGAAAGCATGAATAAAAAAGGGATTTTTGAACAAATGGCCGTGCTTTCTGCAGGAACATTCGCAAATTTGCTAACAGCAATTTTATTTTTGATAATTTTATTAGGATTTTTTTCTATTGCCTTTGCTCCTTCAGGTGTTGTTTTTGATAGTTATACTTATTCAAGTGTTGAAATTGCAAGTATTACAATGATAGGGAATATGATTGTTAATAATCCTTCTTATGAAGAAATTTTAAATTTAGCAAATGAAGAAGGTTTTGTAAAAATTGGGACAAATGATCGAAACTATCTGGGATCAAAGGATTTTTTAGAGCAACCTGGGATGAAATCATTTGCAGAAAAAGGGAAAATAATTTTATATGATGATTCGCCTGCAATTAATGTTAAATTGGTTGGTGCAATTACAGAAATTAATGAAGTTAAAATAGATAGTTTTGAAAAATTAAGGCAAGAATTATCAAGATATTCTCCTGGAGAAAAAATAAAAATAAAAACAAGTGAAGATGTTTTTGAAGTTGTTCTTGATGAAAATCCTGTTGGAAAAGATTTACCTTTTTTAGGAATTGGTTTTGCAGACCAAGAGAGATCTGGTTTAATTGGGAGATTAGTTGGTTTATTTGCTCCAAAAGATCCTCACATTTATTATGAACCTAATTTTAATGGGTGGAGTGAATTTGTGTATAATCTATTATGGTGGATTGTTTTGATTAGTATTAGTGTGGCTTTGATTAATATGCTTCCTATGGGAATTTTCGACGGAGGAAGGTTTTTCTATTTAACAATTTTATCAATAACAGGAAAAGAAAAAACAGCAAAGAATTTCTTCAAAGTTTCAACATATTTCTTTTTATTTTTGTTGTTAGTGCTTATGGTATTTTGGGGGATTAGTTTTGTTGGTCAAGGATAGTAATATTTATTTAAACCTAATCTTAATTCACTTGGAAAGAATTTTTCAGAAACATTTTTTTTATCAATAAATTTTAGGAGGCATTTATGGTACAATCCTAAATTATTATATCTCTTGAGGAGTTTTTTTTGAGCTTTTGGTTTTTTTGAATATCCATGAACAAAAGAAATTTTTTCAAAATCTTCATTAAAACGATGGCAGATATTCATTAATTCAAAATCTAAAAGTTCAGATGGTTTTCTTATTGACAATTTCATATTATTTCATTCCCTAGCAATCTCTTTAGATGAATGAAAAAAATTTTCTAATTCAGTAATTCTTGAAACACACGCTGGACTTAGATATATTTTATACAAATTAAGAGGATATTTTAGTTCCATAGAAAGATTAATTTTAATTCTACTTAAAAATCTTTCTTACAAAATGTTTAAAACTTCTCTCTTGTCCTTAGATTTATGATACCTGAAAAAGTTAGAGAGATTTTGAAAAAACAACATTATGAAACTGTTGGGAATCATTCTGGAGTGCAGATTTGCCGTTGGACTAAAAAATCCTTGCGTAATGAGGGTGTTTGCTACAAGGAAAAGTTTTATGGAATTAAGAGTCATCTTTGTTGCCAGATGAGCCCTGCTGTGATGTGGTGTCCTAATAGGTGTCTTCATTGCTGGAGAGCAGTTGAACATACAATTGGAGATGAATTAAAAAAAACTGATTCTCCTAAAGAAATAATTGATGGGTGTATTAAAGCTCAAAGAAAATTGCTTCTTGGATTTAATATTGATTCTAAAAGTGAAAAAAAACAACTTTCAAAAGCAGATATGAAAAAATACAAAGCGGCACAAGAACCAATGCAATTTGCAATTAGCCTAAGTGGGGAATCGATGATTTATGATCAAATTGGAGAATTGATTGAAGAATTAAGAAAAAGAGGGAAAACTTCTTTTTTAGTTACAAATGGGCTTTATCCTGAGAAGATTGAAGAATTGAAGGAAAAGAACCAATTGCCGACGCAGTTATATATTTCTGTAAATACTCCTAATAAAAAAATGTATGATAAATTTCATAGAAGTTCTATTGAAAATGCATGGAAAAAATTAAATGAAAGTTTGGATTTAATTAAGGATTTATCTTGTAGAATTGTTTTTAGAATTAATTTAATTAAAGATTTTAATATGAATAATAATTGTATAAGAGAGTTTAGTGAAATGATTAAGAAGAGTAAACCAATGTTTGTTGAATTAAAGGGTTTTATGTCAGTAGGTTTTGCTCGTGAAAGATTGGATTATGATAAGATGCCTTGGCATGAAGATGTTTTGGATTTTGCAAAAAGATTAAGTAAAGAAACTGGTTTGAAAATTTTAGATGAACATTATTATTCTAGGGCTGTTGTTTTGGGGGGAGATGAGAGGGAGTTGAGGATTGAGGAGATTTAGAAACTTCCGGCTCTTTCAAAAGAGCTTCATCTAAGAATTTCTTGCAGATTCCAAAATAATTACCTGCATCTGCTAACAAAATAGAATGAGAATCTTCAAATTTTAAAGTTATATTAAAAATATCCTCTGTTGATAAAATCTGTTCATAAGGACCTACAATAAAATAAGTTCTTTTCATAAGATCAGATTGTTTTTCTCTATATAAAATACAATTTTTGTGTTCTAAAAAACCCCAACCTTGCTTTTCCATTCTTAATCCTCTTTTTAGATCATTAATATCTAATTCAGAAAATTGCCTTTCTTCTTTGAGAAAATCTTCATCGAAATAAGAGTATTCATAAGTTAAAACATCAAAAACACTATGTTTTTTTGGATTTAATTTAATTACCATTTCACAGATCAATAACACCTTCCTTAGTTAATGCTGCGAATCTTACTCCAACTGGCAAGTTAATTAATGCTGAGACAAGTGCCATGTGTTCTTTGCCGTCGCCAGATGCAAGGGAAAGTGCGACTTCCATTCCATTAATTTTGCCTTTGAGTTTTTGTGAGAATTCTTCACGCAAATCCTTTATTCTTTTATCTAAATCGATTTTTATGAATTCAAATTCTTTTTCATGTTTGAAGTCTTTTGCAAAATCTCCTCCGAGAAGGATTATTTTTTCCCATTCCCCATGAGTCATGAGTCCTGAAACTTGTGCCCATGTTCCTTTTCCTGTTGAGAGAAGTGCTATAAGTTCCATTTTAAAATAATTAGAAAGAAGTTTTTAAAAATTGTTGTGTTTAATTATTGCTTACTTCTTTCTCTATTGTGTATTTTGGGAGTTTAATTATTTCACAATCTTTATAATCTGCTAATGGCCTGATATAAACATTTCCTTGATTGTCTATAACTCTGACTTTACGCTTTCTTTCTACGAAAAAATTTATAATAGTCATTATTTTTCCATCTTCATTGTAGCTTATACCAATTAATGCTTTCTCTAATTTATCTATAGGGGATTTTGTTAAATGCAAATTCAATCCACTAATATATTCTTTAAGATCCATATTCTAAACAGAAAATTTATTTTTTTAAGGATTGTTGTGATGAGCGATGAACCAAAAACTTATAAACCCCCCTTCTCTCAAATTTCTAACCGATTGAACCATATCGTTACAGAATAAATTCTATGCCTGTGACGCAGAATGTGGGAGGTTATTACACAATGGTGGGGTCTTAGAGTAAAATCAAAGATTTTTCACTCACTCATATTCCAGGAGAAATCCAAATGAAAGAACAACTAAAAAATGCTTTAAATGAACTGAGAAAAGGCAAGGAAAGAAAATTTGATCAAACAGTTGATTTGATTGTTAATTTGCAAAAATTAGACATTAAAAAGACTTCAATAAACTTTTTTGTTAAAATTCCCCATAAAATTAAGGACAAAAAAATTGCAGGATTTTTAGAAACAAAAAATGAAGATATTGAAACAATCACTCCAAATGACTTTAAAAAATATTCAGACAAAAGAGAGATGAAAAAAATTGTCAAGAAATTTGATTTCTTTATTGCACAGGCAAATTTAATGCCAAAGATTGCAAGCACATTTGGGAGAATATTAGGTCCTACTGGGAAGATGCCTTCTCCTCAATTAGGAATTATGATGAATGTTGATAAAAAAGAAATAAAAGAAATAAAAGAAAAAATAAACAAAAGTGTTAAAATTAGATTAAAAGAAGCCAGCATTAAACTCCCAATTGGAAAACAAAGTATGAAAGACGAAGAAATTCTTGAAAATATCAATGTTGTTTATAATTCAATTTTGAAAGAAATGCCAAGGGGCAAAGAAAACCTCAAAAATATTGAATTAAAATTCACTATGACTAAACCTATTAAAATAAATTTAAAATGAAGCGAGAAACACCTATTCCTGAGTTTAAGAAAGAAACTGTAAAGAGTTTAACTGATTTAATAAAAAATAAAAAAACAATTTTAATTGCCTCAATAAAGAATCTTCCTGCTTCGCAGTTTCAAGAGATAAGTAAGAAAATAAGGGGTAAGGCAATAGTTAAAGTTCCTAAAAAAAATTTAATCTTTAGAGCAGTTGATTCTTCGAAGAATGAAAATCTTAAAAAACTTAAAGACCAAATTGAAGATAGTGTTGCAATTTTATTTTCTGATTTGGATTCATATGATCTTGCTTCAGAATTATTAAAGAGTAAAAGTCCGGCTAAAGCAAAAGCAGGCCAAGAAGCTCCAGAAGATATAGAAGTTCAGGCAGGACCAACTGATTTAGTTCCAGGACCTGCAATTAGTGAATTGGGGTCTTTAGGAATTCAGATTGAAATTAAAGAAGGGAAGATTAATATTAAAGAGCCAAGGATTATTGCAAAAAAAGGTGCAAAAATCTCACAGAATGCTGCAGATGTAATGAGTAAATTAGACATTAAACCTTTTTCAGTTGGATTCATCCCACTTTCAGGTTTTGACATTCGAGAAGGAATATTATATTTGAATATTGAAATTGATCCAGAAGGAACATTAAAGAAATTAAAACAAGCTTATGGAAAAGCCTTACCTTTTGCTGTTGAGATTGGTTATGCAACTGAAGATACTATTAAGTTCTTGATTAGTAAAGCAGGAATGCACGAAAAAGTCTTGAAAAAGTTTGTTGAAGAAAATGATGTTTCAAAAGAGAAAAATGGAAATGAAGAAAAAATAAAAGATAAAAAAGAAAGCGAAAAAATTGATACTTCAGAAAATAAAACTGAGGAGGAAAGTAAATAATGGAAAATATATATGCAGCACTTTTGTTGCACAAACTCGGAAAAGAAATTAATGAAGGGAATGTGAAAAGTGTTGTTGTAGCTGCTGGTGGAGAGACTGATGAATCAAAAATAAAGTCCCTTGTTGCCAGTTTGAAAGGTGTTGACATAGCAAAAGAATTAGAAAGTGCTAGTTTGGTTGCTGCTACTCCCTCTGGAGGAAGTGCTCCTGCAGAAGAAAAGAAAGAAGAAGCAAAACCAAAAGAAGAAAAGAAAGAAGCTGCAGCAGAAGGTCTTAGTGCGCTATTTGGATAATTATTTTTATGTGTGCTAAGACTGAACTTTTTCTAGATATAACTGGAGTTTAATAATTTTAAAAAATACCAATATGTAATTGTCTCTTATGAATAAAAAAAGTGTTCTTCAAAGTTTAGTAGGATTATTTCTTCTTAGTATTTTGTTTACTCCTAAGAATTCTGACATTTGGCTTTATTTCTTATTAAGAGGATTGACTTTTGGGGTATTGTGGTTTATTAGGTTGTGACTAAAATGGAATGCAAAAAAATTTATGAAATTGATAAAAGAATTCATTCAATATCAGCAAGTAATTTAATTGATTATATTGCTAGGTTAAAGAAGGACCATCTTGAAAAGTTTATTTAAAAAATATTACCCCTAATGTTGGTTATGAAAATAAAGGAATTATTAGAATTATGACTCAGTTTTAAAAGGTTCAAGAGTAGAGGTTATTGCTTGTGGAGAAGAAAGTGAAAGTGTCTTAAAAGGTTTTGTTGAAAGCGTTGGAGGACATTTGAATTTAGAACAAAATAGATTAAATGCATTAAAATAGGGGTAGATATTTCTGAAATGAACTAACCCTAAAATAATTTAAACCCTAGCTTTTTTGGTTCTCCATGACCTGGTCACTTTATTCAAAAGAGGAATTTCTAAAACCACTTGTTTTTTCTAATGGTAAAACTCAAGAAGATGTTGTGAAGGAAGTTTTGGATTCTATTGAACAAGGACATAAGATTATTTTTATTCATGGAATTTGTGGGACAGGCAAGTCTGCAATTGCACTGAATATTGCGAGAAAACTCGGGAAAACTTCTATTATAGTTCCTGGAAAAAATCTTCAGAGCCAGTATCAAAATGATTATCTAGAGAAAAAATATCTATTAAAAGAAAATGGAAATAAATTAAAAATTGATGTTATAACAGGAAGAAATAATCATAAGTGCAAATTTTTAGAAGATAATCAAATTGAAATTCCTAAAATCAAGAAAGAAGTTGATTCGAGACTGTATGATATTTTTGAAGGGGTGAAAAAGAAAAAAAATGAAAAAGATATCTCTGCTGATAATTATAGTCTTCCTTGTAAAATTGAAATTCAAGAGAAGAATTGGAACAAAATCAAAGAATATCTCAAAAAAAATAAAGATATTGATATTAAAAATTTCACAGAAATTAAAGATGTGAAAAGAGTTTCAATTGCAGGTGTGTGTCCGTATTGGTGTCCTGTTATTCCTGACAAATATGAATTAGGTGGAGAAAGCTTTGTTAATTCAATAAAAAAGAAATATAAGGGATTAGATAACACTGATTTTATTTTTTATGAAAGAAAGCAAGGGTGCAAATTTTATGAACAATTTAATTCATTCATTGAATCAGATGTAATTGTTTTTAATTCATTGAAGTATAAATTAGAATCTGCATTAGGAAGAAAACCTCTAACAGAAGTTGAAATTATAGATGAATGTGATGATTTTTTAGATAGTTTTTCAAATCAGCGAGAGATTAACATTGACAGGTTGCAGAATTCTCTGATTTATTTTTTAGGAGACTCTGAAAATGCAAAGATTGTTCAAGAACTTCAAGAAATTTTAAAACAAATAAAAAGAGATGAAAAAATTAGGAATGTAATAAATAAAAAAGAGATTCTTTCATTAAAAGAAACAGGAATTTATGATTTAATCAGGATTTTTGTGAAAGAAAAAGATTTTATTTATGATTTTGATGATGAGAGTTATGTTTTTGATGTAGAAGAAACTGCAAAAATGTATGGGGATTTTATTAATGAAACTTATCTTACTCTTAACAAAAAAGAAGATAATGTTATAGTGAATTTGGTTACAACAAATCTTGCTAAAAAATTTAATGAGATGGTTAAAAAAAATAAAGTGGTTGTTTTAATGTCCGGGACTCTTCATTCTGAGAATGTTTTGAAGAATATTTTTGGACTTAAGGAACATAAGTTAATAGAAGCTGAAGTTGAATCACAAGGAAGAATTAGTGTTAAAAGAACAGGGATGGAAAGGGATTGTAAATATTCTAATTTTTCAAATGGAAAAATTGATAGAAAGTATTACTTGAAATCTCTGAGTAAATGTGTTGAGATTGCGAAAAAACCAGTGCTTGTTCATGTTAATGCATTTTTAGATTTGCCCAGTGAAGAAGAACTTAAAGAATTTGATTTAAATAATTTAATTAGCAAGGAAAAGCTTCGAGAGATGCAAAAAGAAGATAAAACAGGTATTTTAGTTAAAAGATTTAAGTCTGGTCAAACAAATATCTTTTTTTCAACAAGAAGTGGAAGAGGAATTGATTTTCCTGGAGAAGAATGTAATTCAATTATTTTCACAAAATATCCTAATCCAAATGTTCAAGATGCTTTTTGGAAAATTTTACACAAAACAAAACCTATGCATTATTGGGATTTCTACAAAGATAAAGCAAGAAGAGAATTGTGGCAAAAAGTTTACAGAGGGCTGAGATTTAAGGAAGATTCTGTTAATGTTTTGAGTCCTGACTTAAGAGTTTTAGAAGTTTTTGAGAAGATGTAGTTGGATATAAAAAAAACAAAGTTTTAAACTCTCTTAAATTATTATTTTTTATATCGATGAAAGAAGGATTAAAGATAATTGGGGTAGGTTTATTAATAATCGTTATTGATTTTATCATAGAAAAAATAATGAATAAAGGAATTATTATATTCATTCTTACTATTATTAGGGGAGTAACGATCCTAGGTGAATTCTCTAAATTCATTAGGATTAGTTAATTTTTAATTGATTCAATTTTCTGCTAAACCCCTATCTCTCTTAGATAGTAAGCTTTAAAATCTATTAATTAATTCTTATATTAAGCCTCCGTCGCATAATGGTATTGCACCGGACTTGAGATCCGGGCCCTTCGGGGCATCCCCGTTCGATTCGGGGCGGGGGCGTTTTCAAAAAAATTCTGCTCCTGTTTAGATTCACTTAAATGCGTTCACTATATTCACCAAGGACTAATCATCTAAACACTCGCTTCCACCAGGGTTTTTTTATTACAATAGGATTATCGTGTTCATCAAGAATTTCATATTTTATTATGGGTTTTTCCTTAACAATAGGTGCTTTTTTTGCAAGTTCTTTATTCACTTGTTCAACTGCACGATTTATTTCAATTTTTGAATACCCTTGATTAATTAAAGCCCATTTAAGAGAATCAATTGTATATCCCTTTGCTAAATTTTTTTTAAAATATTCTACTAATCTTCTCATGTTTCAAAAAGAAAAAAAAGGTTTAAATGGTTTGTTGTGTTATTTTATTATTATTGGCTTTTCTTTTTTATAGAACAAAATAGCTTCTTTTATTCTGAATCTTGATTCAGAATAAATTGTAAGAATTTTATCCCCTTTTTTTATCTTATCCCCAATATGGAAGTAAAGATAAATCCCTGAAGATTTATCTACAGGACATCCAGCAATTCTTGCTAATGAAGAAATTTCATTGTTAAAGATTTCTTTTATTTTTCCTGATTTTTTTGCTATAATATGATATTTAAATTTTCCAGGTGCGAGCCCATTTAATTTCCCTCCTTGAGCTTGAATTATCTGCTTGAATTTTTCAAATGCTTTTCCTGAATTCAAGATTTCTCTTGCCTTGTCTATACCTTTTTGCTTTTTTGCTTTACCAGCCATTTCCAAAATTTGACCTGCTAAATATAGTGATCTCTTTTCTAAATCTTTTGGGCCTTGTTTTCTAGGATTTAGAATATTAATTACATCTATTAATTCTAAAGCAGGGCCAATTCCATTTCCAATTGGTTGGTTTCCATCTGTTAAAACAACTTTTAGTTTTTTATGATAATGTTTTCCAAGATATTCAAATTTTTTCTTTAATCTTAATGCCTTTGATTTGTTTACTTTTGCATTTTTACCATAAGGAATATCTATGAGGATATATTTGCTTCCTGCTGCAATTTTCTTTGACATTATAGAAGCTAATAATTGGGCTTCTGGATCGATTTTTAGCATTTTTTCAACCCGAATTATTCTTGAATCTGCAGGAACGATCCCCAAGGACCCTCCCCAAATCATGCAAGCGTTTGTTTTTAAGACTATTTTTTTTAGTTCTTTTATTGAGAACTCTACTTTTGCTATTGTTTCAATAACATCTGCTGTTCCTGCTGCAGAAGTGATTGCACGAGATGAAGATTTGGGAATTGTGAGTCCTGAAGCAGCACAGATTGAAACAATAATTGGAGTTGTTCTATTTCCAGGAACCCCCCCTATTGAATGTTTATCTACAATCATTTTATTCTTTAGATTAAGTTTGTTTCCTGATTTTACAATTGCATCAATAAGATAAATTGTTTCTTTCATGCTCATTCCAGTTTTATACATTGCTGAAACAAAAAGAGCAATTTCAGCTTCAGAAAGAGAATTTTCTACGATATCTTTAATGATCTCATCAATTTGTTTTTTAGAAAAATTCCCTCCATTAAGTTTTTGTTTAATATACTTTAAACTATCTGGAGCTGTTGAAAGATTGATTTCGACTTTTTCTCCTTGTTTTAAATCAAGTCTTTCTTTGAGTTCAGAAGAAACTGCTATTTCTTGTTTTCCAACTAATCTAATTACACTATTTGTAATTGTTGATATTTCTTTTGAACCTTTTGAAAGAGATTTGATAGAAATTCTGTCTCCCATATTGACCCCAATTTCGTCTGCTGTTTTCTGATTGAGCATAGCTACGGGAAACCCTGTAGACCATTTAAGAATTTTAACTTTTAATTCCATTTTCACCTTTAGATAAATAGAGAAAACTATTTTTATAGTTATCGTGAACAAGAATCTCCTGAATGTATTAAAATATCAGAAATTTTCTTATTTCTATAAAGTTCAGAAATTATGAGCAAATAGGCTAATATTAATGGACCAAGTATAAACCCTAAAACTCCAAATAAGAATAAACCTCCAATCATCCCAAGAAGAATTACTAAGGAGTTCATTTTTGTTCTTTTTGATACAAATATAGGTCTCATAAAATTATCAACTGAGGAAGAAATTATACCAAAAATTAATATTCCAAAAGTAGAGAAAGGGTATCCTTCTATAAAAAGATAAATTAATACAGGGATCCAAACAAGGCTTGTTCCTACTACAGGGAATACTCCTGCTAAACAAGCAAGAGCCGTAAGAAGTGATGCATTAGGAACATTAAAAATAAAAAGTCCTGCTCCTAAAATAAGGCCTTGCACTATACCTATAACGATTTGCCCATAAATAACTGCACTAGTTATTGTTTTTGAAGAATCAAATAATTTTTCTTCAATTTCTTTTGGAAAAGGAGATAAGCTTTTTATATAGGAACTCAATTTTTCTTTATCTCTAAGAACAAAGAAAAAAGTAAAAAAAACCACAATTAAATTAAAGAATAATCTCATGATATTATCAATAGAAATGTAACCTCCTATGGAATTTAGAGATTTTGAAATGAAAGAATCAATAGAATTTTCTATAACTATGATTAATTGTTCTGAAGAAAATAAAGAAGGGAACATTTCTCTTAAAGACTCAACGAAATTTATTTGTTGTGAAGCTACAAAAAATTTAATTGACTGATCTATTACAATTGGAGTTAAAAACCATAATGGTAACAAAATTATTAAAATTAACAAAAAACTCATTATAGAAGCTGATAAATTAGGTAATTTGATTCTTTTATTAATTTTGCAATAAATTGGATAAAATATAAATGCTAAGATTAATCCAACAATTATTGCTAAAAGAATTGGTTTAACCAAGAAGAAAGATAAAACTACAAGAACAATTAAAACAATTGCAGTCATAATTTTCCTGAAATAAGTGTCGTCCATGTTACTAATTGAAAGTGGTTCAATTTTTTAAATGTTTGTGATATAATAAGATATTTCAATAAAAAGTAGAGAAAGTTTTAAAAGCGAAATTGAATTTTAGAAATAATGAATTTCATAAAAAAAATTGTTGATGGAGAGGTTGACGAACTTGTGCATCTACAGTTTCAAAAATTTAGCAAAGGGGAGTTTAGAAACAGAGCAATAATTGAAGCCAAAAAAACGGGGAGTAATTATTCAATTAAAACTTCTGCAGAATTTGCAAATGAATTAGTTAGAATCATTGCAAAAAAGTTGGGGGATAGTAAAACAACTGTTAAAGGAGCTATTGTCTCAACAAATGATCTAACTGGCGAAATTGAATTTAAGGAAAAGAAACAATTTCAAGGAGTTAAAAGATATTTAATTTATCAAGAGATGAGTGGGAGTGATATTATTGGCTTACTTGACAAGTTTCCAAAAACTTTTTTTGCCCTGACTTTTAATTCAGAGGGGAACCAATTAAAAATTAAACCAAAAGCCCCTAAATCTGGAAAACCTGGAAAAGGTGATGAATCTCCAAAAGCTAATTTTTGTTCTTTGAAAACAACTGATAAAACAATTGCAGAGAGTTTTGTTTTTGAAAAGCCAGATTTTACAAAAGCTGAAATAAATCATACTTTTTTTATTGATAGTTTGATCATGCCTCAGGGTGAAACTGATTTTGCAAAAATTAGGGAGATTACAAAAAGAAAAGGAAGAATTATCAGAAAAGCTGTGATTGATGGTCAAGAAATGCAAAAAGAGATTTTGTTTGAAGCTTAATATGAATCTTATATTACTTCTTTATCCACTAAATGATGAATAACACTTACTAATCCAGTTCCCAAAAAAATAGGATTTAGTATACAAAAATGATATCCCCATAATGCAACTCTTTTAGAACATCTAGCATATTGAGTTAGAAGATTTTCCTTTTCAATGGAGGAATCAGGATTTCTTTTTGCATATTCAAAATACCCCACATAAGGAATAAAATCACGTTTTACTAATTTATGTTCTGGTTTTTTATGTCCCATTTTAACCTCTTAGAGATTTAAATCTTTTTAAAAATTTAGTTATTATAGAAATTCTTAAAAAGGGTTGTTTCTGTTTTGGGTTATGGAAAATATAGAAAAATTTGTTAGAGTAGATTTGCATAACCACCTTGCACATGATAATTTAAAGTGTTTTGAGAGAGAGAAATTCTTAAATAAAGTTATAGATAAATCTTATGATACATTAGGAGATGGAGGAGTTGTAGGATTAGCAAATTGTGTTGAACCTTATGGAAGGTATGAAAAATTTACAGAATTATCTGGATATGAAAGAGTTGAATTTGAAAATGCACTTTATTTTCCTGAAAAAAAGATTTTAGTTGTAAAAGCGCAGGAAGTTTTTGCAGACAAAGGAGATATCCTTGCTCTAGGAATACCTAAAAATTATCATATTGGAAAATTGGGTGAAGTTAGAAAAAGAAGTATAGAAGATGCTATTAAACAAGCAAAAGATTTAGGAGCAATTATTGGAATTGATCATGGCTGTTTTATTGATGGTGCAATTCCTTATTTAAGAAAAAATCTTAAATTGCTTGAAGATGTTGATTTTATTGAACCTCATAATGGGAATGCATGGATTCCTCATCCAAAGTATTTCAGAGCAAATAAACAAGCTCAAGAATTTTATAGAGAAGTATTAAAAGAATTTCCCCACCTTGGAGGAATTTCTTCTAGTGATGGACATTCGGTATTTGAAATTGGTTCAAGTTATTCTTCATTGGATATGAAAATAGAGGATGATTTAACTGAATCACTAAGAAAGGCTATTAGAAACCATAAAGATTGGTCACGAGATAAAATGAGTAATTCTTATTTGGGTGCAGGGATTCATGCTGGATTAATGCTATTATTTCAAAAAAAGCCCGAATCTAATTAATTTTATAAACATCTCTTTCTTGAATTAGTTATGGTGATGAAAGTTGATCTGCATACACATACATCTGATTTTTCGCATTTGATTTTTACAGAAGTTGATAAGAAAAAATATCTTCTTAAGTTGTTAAGCAAGTTGTATAAAAAAGGAGATAAACTTGTTGTTGGTGTTGCAAATTTTAATAATGATGGAAGATATTCTAAATTTGTGAGAGCAACTAATGAATTGTCTGAAGATTATATTGTGAATTTAAGAAATTCGAATTATTTTATTTCTATTCAGAAGAATAATAAGATAATTTACTTTGTAAGAGCAGATGAAATAGAAACAGATAAAGGGCATATTTTAATTTTGGGAAATAAGGATAAAATTAATTCTAGGAATTTGAAAAATCTTTTGAAGTTAGCTAGAAAAAATAAATGGATTGTTATTGCAGATCATCCTTTGCATAAAATTGGATTGGGTTATTTTCTTATACAAAGAATTTTTGGTCTTAAAAGATGGAGTTTGAATGATGAGAGTATTAAGAAGAATAAGAAAGATTTTGATTCAATTGAGTTGAATTCTTATTTTCCTGAAGATAGGGATAAAATAAGAAAATTTGCTAAGAAGAATAATATTCCGATTATTGCTGATTCAGATGCTCATTGTATTAAAGAATTTTTTGATTCTTATTTTGAAGTAGAGAATCTTAATTTTAAGAATATTCAGAAGTTTAAGAGATCATTTAGAAAAGCCTTGAAAAAGCACGTGAAGATTCATGCTGAAAAGCATGGATTTTTAGCAAGATATAAACACGGTTTTAATGCTCTGATTTTTGAAAATTGGCTGAGAAAGCTGGGGCTTTTTATAAGATAAACGTTAATATTTTGAAAATCCAAAACCCTTATAAAGTCAATTTTTCTAAATATTTTATTCCAGGGCAATAAAATGTTAATCTTCGCAAAATTAATTAGAAATGCCAACAAGAAAATCACCAAGAAAAGGAAGTCTGCAGTTCTGGCCGAGAAAGCGAATTGCTAAGTTTTTACCTAGAGTAAACTGGAATGCAATTGATTCTGGAAAAAATCTTAAGGGATTTATTTGTTACAAAGCTGGTATGGGTTCTGTAAAGGTTAAAGATGATACTCCAAATTCAATGACAAAGGGTAAAAAAATTACTGTACCTATAACAATTCTTGAGTGTCCAACACTCAAAATATTTTGTGTGCGATTCTATAAAGATGGAAAAGTTATGCAAGATATTTTATTAGATAATTTAGATAAAGAATTAAAAAAGAAAATTAAATTTCCAAAAAAGAAAGGGGCTGGAATTGAGAGTGTTAAAGATTATGATGATGTTTCTGTAATATGTTATTCACAAGTTAAGAAAACTAATATAAAGAAAACTCCTGATTTAAGTGAGATTGGACTTGCAGGAAGTGTTGAAGATAAATTAAATTTTGTGAAAGAGCATTTGAACAAAGAAATTTCTGTTTTAGATGTTTTTGAAAAAGGGCAATTAGTTGATATGAGGGGTTTAACAAAAGGCAAGGGAACTCAAGGACCTGTTAAAAGATTTGGGATAAAATTAAAGTTCCATAAATCTGAAAAAGGCCGAAGACGACCTGGAAGTCTTGGTCCTTGGCATCCTGCTAGAGTTATATTCAGGGTTCCTATGGCCGGCCAACTTGGAACATTCACAAGAGTGGTTTATAATAATAAGATAATTGATTTAGGAAAATCAACTGACAGGGAATTCAAGAACATTAAGAATTTTGGTGTGGTTAAAACAGATTATGTTTTAGTTAGGGGATCTGTGCAAGGTCCTGCAAAAAGACAATTGTTAATTACTGCTCCTTTAAGAGAAACTAAAAAACAAGCAAAAAAGAATTTTGAGTTACTGGAGGTTTTGAAATGAATCTGAATTTTGAAAAAGCTATGATAAGAAAATTAGATGAATTTGAAATTGAAGAAGAAATTACTATAGGAGATTTTGAAGGAATTGTAAAATTTATCTTTCAGGATAAATTAATTATAAAAGGTAAAACTTCCCCTGGAGCAACTATTGATAATCTAAGAACATATCATCTTAAAGAAAATGACTCTATTGAATTAGAGGGAGGGTTTACTCCTAATTATGGTATTTGTGGTCAAAAACATACAATGTGAGTCGGTGGAGATTTTGAAATGAAAACAAAAATACTTGATATAAATGGAAAAGAAAAAGGAGATATTGATTTGCCTAAATGTTTTTCTTCAGAAATTCGTGAAGATATTGTTGCTAAGGTAATAGAAGCAAAAAAAGTTAAACAGCCTTATGGTTCTTCGCCTATAGCAGGAAATCAGGCTTCTGCAAGTGGTAAATGGAATCATCGGAGACATGTTTGGAAGTCCCAGTATGGAAGAGGTTGGTCAAGAATTCCTAGAAAAATATTTTCAAGAAAAGGATCTCAGTTTAGAGTAGAAGGCGCAACAGTTCCTAATACTCGGGGGGGTAGAAGAGCTCATCCTCCAAAATCAATTTCAATGTTGAACACATTAAAGATAAATAAAAAAGAAATGAAAATTGCTTTAATTTCTGCAATTAGTGCAACAGCTGATAACAAGAAAATTGTAAAGAAATATGAAAGTCTTGATAGATTAGAAAAAAATGTTCCTTTTGTTGTTGAATCTAAATTGAGTTCCTTAAAGATAAAGGATTTGATTAATAGTTTGAAGAATATCTTAGGCAAAAAATTATTCAAATTAGCCTTGAAGAAGAAAAGTGTTAGGGCAGGAATTGGAAAACTTCGAGGAAGAAAATATAAGAATAATGCAGGATTATTAATTGTTATTGGAAATGAAGAAAAGTTAAAATCAAATGCTTTTGATATTGTCAAAGTTAAGGAATTGAATATTAATGACTTAGCAAAAGGTGGCGTAGGAAGATTAACTGTTTATACTGAAGATGCAATTAAAAATTTGAGGGAGAAGTTGAAATGATAGTCTTAGATATTGAATCAAGTGGAGTTGATACTGGAAAATGTGGAATTTGGCAAATTGGTGCATTTGAAATTGAAAATCCTGAAAACCAATTTTTAGAAGAATCAAGAATTGATGATGAAGATTTAGTTGAAGAAGGGGCAATAAAAATTACAGGAAGATCAGAAGAAGAAATGAGAAACTCAAATAAACAATCTCAAAAACAATTAATATTGAATTTTTTAGAATGGGCTAAAAGATGTAAGGATAGAATTATTATTGGGCATAATATTGGATGGGATTTTAATATCTTACAAAATAAATGTAGCAGATATGAAATCTCTAATCAATTCATAAAAACAATTGGATACAAGGGGTTAGATACTTATTCTATTGCTCAATTAGAACATTTAGAAACCAAGGGAGATTTTGCAATTAAAGAAGATGGAAGAGGGGACATGGGATTGCATAAAGTTTTAGAATTTTGTGGAATAAAAGACAATAGAATAATTTTAGATGGGAACGAAGTTGAAAAAGAAGGTAAACCCCACAATGCTTTAGAAGATGCTAAATTAACTGGTGAGTGTTTTAATAGATTAGTATTTGGAAAGAATTTATTTTCAGAATTTGCTAAATTTGAAATGCCGGAGGTTTTGAGAAAATGAATGAGGGAGAACCAATGATTTATCCGGTAAGAACAACACCTGAAGGTGAAAAGATATATTTATTATGCGGAGAGGGAAAAGTCAAAAGCATAGGGACAAAAGAAGAATTGACTAAAAAATACCCCTTAGCTATTAATTTAGAAGATGAAATGAGAATTAGAAAAAAATATAGTGGGGAAACAAAATGAAACTAAAACCAATAGTAACTGAAAAAGCAGTTATGATGATTGAACTTGCAAATGTTTTGAAATTTGTAACTAGTATGAATGAGACTAAAGAAGATATTAAAAAAGAAATTGAAGAATTATTTAAACTGAAGGTTGAGAGAATTAGAACATTAATTAAAGGAAATAAGAAATACGTTTATGTTAAATTAAAAAAGGAATTTCCAGCTATTGATGTAGCTACAAAATTAGGATTGATGTAAAATGGGAAAGAGAATAATAACACAAAGACGAGGACGAGGAACGCACACTTATAGAGTAAAGAAGAAAGCGTTTAGATATAAGTTGCAATATCCTAAGCAACTTTCAGGAGAAGGGATTGTTGTTAAGTTATTTAATTCAAGTGCACATACTGCGCCTTTAGCAAAGATAAAATATCCAAAAGGAAGTTTTTATATTCCTGCATTCAAAGGAATGTATGAAGGGCAAAAAATTAGTTTTGATAAATTTGAAAAAGGGAGTATTTTGAAATTAAAAGATATTCCTTTGAAAACAAGAATTAACAATATTGAATCAAGACCTGGAGATGGAGGGGTTTTTATTAAGAGTGCAGGTAATTCGGCTATGATTAATAAAGTTATTGGAGATCATATATTTGTTGTGATGCCTTCAAAAAAGGAAAAGAAGTTTCATAAAAATTGTAGAGCTTCTATTGGAATTATTGCTGGTGCAGGAAGATTAGACAAGCCAATTATCAAAGCAGGGAAAAAATATCATATGAAAAAATCAAAAAGTAAATTATGGCCGAGAACTTCAGCTGTGAAGATGAATGCAATTGATCATCCTTTTGGATCTGGCCGTTCAAAGAATCCAAAGAGCAAGATTGCAAAGAGAAATGCTCCACCTGGAAGAAGAGTAGGATTGTTAAGGCCAAGAAGAACAGGAAAGAAAAAATAAAATGGAAGAACTAACAAAAAAAGAATTCACTTATAAAGGAAAAACAATTGAAGAATTAAACAAGTTAGATGTAAGAGGGTTTGCAGAATTTTTGCGATCAAGACAGAGAAGAACTCTTCTTAGAAATTTTCAAAAAATAGAGAATTTTATCAATAGATCTAAGATCAAGATTCAAAAAAACAAAGCAATAAAAACACATTCCAGAGATTTGGTTGTTGTTCCTACAATGATTGGATGGAAAATATTTATTTATAATGGAAATAAATTTGTTCCTTGTGAAGTGACTGGTGAAAAACTGGGTCACACTTTTGGGGAATTCGCGCCAACTCGTGCAAGAATCAAGCATAGTAAAGCAGGTGTTGGAGCAACTAAAGGAAGTAAACATAAGAGTAAAAAATAAAATGCCAAACACAGAAAAACCAACGACAATTGCACAAAAAAAACAAGAAGGAATAATTGAAAAACCAAAAAAACAAGCTGTTGCCCAAAAGTCAATTCAAAAGAAAATTCTTTCTGAGACTAAAACTTCTGAATCTAAAGAAACTGAGAAGTTAGAAAAATCAGAGGAAACTGAATCAAAAGAAAAGAAAAAAACAATTGTAAAAAGAGCCAAAGTTAAGAAAACAGAAGTGAGTGTTAATATCAGCAATGTTCCAATATCAACAAAATATTCAAGAGATATTTGTAAATTTATTAAATATAAAAAAATTGATAAAGCAATTGATGATTTAGAACAAGTTATTTTATTGAAAAAAGCTGTGCCTATGAAAGGAGAAATTCCTCACAGAAAAGGAAAAATAATGTCAGGAAGATTTCCAAAAAGAGCTTCTGAAAATTTTATTAGAATCTTGAAAAGTTTGAAATCAAATGCAGAGAATCACGATGTTGAAAATCCTGTGATTACTGAAGCGATTGCCAACATTGGTGAAAGACCTTATGGGAAATTCGGGAGAGTGCGAAAAAAACGAACTCATATCACAATTAAAGCCAGAGAAAAAAAAGCTATCAATAAATTAAATAAAAAAATTAAGGAGAAAAAATAATGGAAGAAAAAACAATTAAATTAGAATTGGAGGAAATAAATTAATATGGAAGAAAGAGAAGTAGTTAAAGCAAAGAAAAGAGAATTTGCAGTTAGAGAATATATTAAAAAATCACTTGGAAAAGGAAAAATCAGCGATGTGAAGATTCAATATACCCCTGTTGGAGAAAAGATAATTATTTCTACACACAAACCTGGATTAGTTATTGGAAGAAAAGGAGAAAAAATAGAGGAATTGACAAAAGTATTAAAAAGTCGGTTTAAACTTGAAAACCTGAGCATTGAAATTGAAGAAATAAAAAAACCAGAGTTTGATGCACAAGTAATGGCAGATGACATTGCACTTGCTTTAGAAAGATTTGGTCCTATTAGATTTAAAGTTATTGCATATAAAACTCTTCAGAGAATTATTAATGCCGGAGCTCTTGGGGTGGAAATAAGATTGAATGGAAAACTTCCTGGAAAAAGGGCCAAACCATGGAGATTTGCACAAGGTTATTTAAAAAAAACAGGGGACAGTGCAAAAGTTGTTAATAGAGCAAAAGCAAGAGCAGAAACAAAACCAGGAACAGTTGGAATAAAAGTTAGTATACTTTCCCCTCATGCTATATTAAAAGATAGAATAACAATTGATGAAGAAATGTTAACAAAATTAAAAGAAGGTTCTGAATCTGAGAAATTGATTAAGGGATTGAAAGAAACAACTAAGAAAAAAACTGTGAAAAAGAAAATTAAAGAAGAAGTTGAAGAGAAAATAGCTGAAGATGATGCTTCAGGAGATGTAAAAGTTAATGAAAAAAATCATGAGCCACAAGGTGAAGCCAATTTAAGTGAAGAAGTTAAAAGTGAGGAGAGAGGAAAATGAAATCAAAAGATATTCAAAAATTAAGTAAAGCAGATAGGGAAAAGAAATTAAAAGACCTAAAAATGGAATTAATTAAGTCAAAGCCAGGAAGTTCAAAAACAAAACAGATTAGAAAGATGATTGCAAGAATACACACATTCAACAACCTTGATAAGAAGGGAGTTGAACAAGATAAATAACATGGAAATATGTCCAAAATGTGGCTTGCCTGAGCAGGCCTGTGTGTGTGAACAGATTGTGAAAAGTTCGCAGAAAATAAAAGTGACAACAGACAAAAAACGATATGGAAAAATCGTTACTCTTGTCACAGGATTTGAGAGCGGAATTGATGTAAAGAAAATCACAAAAGCTCTGAAAAATGAGCTGGCTTGTGGTGGGACTTACAAAGATAATTCAATTGAACTCCAAGGAGACCACAGAAAAAAGATCAAGGGAATGCTGGTCAAACATGGGTTTGATGAAAAATCCATAAGCGAGTGAGCACGCACAAACAAAAGAGAATAAAAATGAAAGAAAAAACAGAGAAGAAAATGGAAGAGAAAAAATTAGTTGGAGCTATATGCAAAGATAAAGATTGCCATATTCATGGAAATCTCAAACTTAGAGGGAGAATTTTTGAAGGAAGAGTTATCAAAAAATTTCAAAAAAGAATTGCAATTGAATTTGAAAGAATGATCTATGTTAGAAAATATGAAAGATATGCTAAATCAAGAACAAAGATTCATGCAAGACTTCCTGTTTGCATGGAGAAAAAAATTCATATTGGAGATTTTGTTAAAATACAAGAGTGCAGACCATTAAGTAAAATAATTCATTTTGTGGTTATTGAAAAAATTAAAGATAATGAGGAAAAGGAACAATGAAAAGCATAGATATTTTAGATAAAATTATTTTGAGTAAAAAATTTATCGAACTCAAGAGATTGAATAGTGAAAACCTATTGAGGTTAATAGAAAATTATGAAGAATTTCTTGAGAGAAATCAGGGTAAAAAAGGACATGAAGGATTATATCATGAGGCTTATCAAAAATATTTTAAAACTATTGAATTTGCAAAATCACTAGGAATAGATTTATCCAATAGAGAAAGTTATTCCGTGAGTATGGAGGCAGAGTTAATAAAATGAAAGCAGTATCAGCTAAACCAACAAGAGCATTAAATCTTGGATGTAAGATGATTGCAGCAGATAATAGTGGTGCAAAGATAGTGAAACTTGTTTCTGTTAAAAAGGGAAAAAGTAAGAAGTCTCGTCAAGGCTATGCAAAGATTGCCGATTGGGTTAAAGTGAGTGTTAGAAAAGGTCTTCCAGATATGAAAGGAAAAGTTTTCGATGCTGTTGTTATAAGACAAAAGAGATCTTATAGAAGACTTGATGGAGAAAGGGTTTCATTTGAAGATAATGCTGTTGCAATTTTAAAAGATGAAAAAGGGAATCCAAAAGCAACTCAAATTAAAGGACCTATTGCAAGGGAGGTACAAGAGCGCTGGCCATCTGTGGCAAAGATAGCAAGTGTAGTTTATTAAAAATGAAATCAAAATTTTCAACAAAGTGGAAAGCAAGCAAGCAACCCCGAAAGCAGAGAAAATATCTAACTAATGCCCCGTTGCATATTAAAAAGAAATTTTTGAATGTTAATTTGTCAAAGGAATTAAGAAAGAAACACGGGAGAAGAAACATTTCTGTAAGAAAAGATGATAAAATTAAAATTATGCGTGGAAAATTCAAAGGTAAATCAGGAAAAATTACCTTAGTTAATTTGAAGAAATCAAGAGTAGCTATTGAAAATATTCAGATTAAAAAAATGGATGGTTCAAAAGTCAATGTAATGTTGCAGCCTTCAAATTTGCAAATTATTGAATTAAATTTAGAAGATAAAAAGAGAATAAAAAAATTAAAAATTGACAAAACAGAAGAAGAAAAAGAACCAATAGAAACAAAGGAAAAGATTAAAACACCTAAAAAGGCTAAAGATAAAATGAAAGAATCAAAAGATAAAAAGGGCAACAAAGGAGAAAAGAAATAATGGAACAAAAAATATACTTTATTTTGGATAACATGAAACCAGAAAATACTTATTTTTTCGAATCAGACTTAAATTATTTTGGAAAGGGAATTGCAGAAAAAGACTTGTTTATTTGTTTTATTAATTTAAGAAAAAATGAAAAAGAACAAATAAAGACAGTCATCCATGAAGCAGGACATGGAGTTCCAAGTTATAATACCTTTTTTTGCAATCCTCAGGAAGTAAGTAGAATTGAAAGTGAATTAGATAATATTAGCGAACAGATCTATAAAACTAACCCTCAATTAAATAAGTTTATAAAAGATGTTTTAAAAAAATCTAGACATAACTTTATCAACCACCATGAAATTCAAACTTACGCAATTAAATTATTAAATGAATATATGGGGGCTTAAAAATAAAATGGCACACCTAAAAAGACAAGAAGTTCCAAAGAATTGGCCAATAAAAAGAAAAGGCACGACTTTTGTAGTTAGACCTAACTTTAGTGCGAATAAGGGGCTTCCTATACTAATCATACTTAGGGATATTCTGAAAATTGCGCGAAATAGAAAAGAAGCAAAAAGAGCAATTCATGAAAAAAATGTTTTGCATAATAATAAGTTTATTCGAGATGAGAAAAAATCTGCAGTTTTAATGGATGTTATAAAGATTATACCTTCAAAGAAAAATTATAGAATTGTATTAAATAATTATGGAAAATTCGGGCTTGAAGAAATTAAAGAGAGCGAAGCAAATATGAAAGTAGCTAAAGTTGTTGATAAAAAAACATTAAGAGGTAAAAAACAGCAAATTAATTTGGGTTATGGTGTAAATTTTATTTCTGATTCGAAATGTAATGTTAATGATTCTGTTTTAATTAACTTTAAAGACAGAAAAATTGAGAAAGTTCTTCCCTTAAAGGAAAAATCTAAGATTATTATCTTTGCAGGCAAACACGCAGGTAAAAAGGGGATTATAAAAAAAATAAAATCTGAAAGAAAAATGGTGAGTATTGAAGTTAGTGGAAAAGATATAAATGTTTTAATTAAACAGATTATGGTGGTGGAATAAAATGATTGAACAAAAACAAAACCCAATGAGAGAAATAAAAATAGAGAAAGTTGTTATAAGTGCGGGGGGAATTGGAGAAGATTTAGAAAAAGGTGTTAAACTATTAGAGTTTTTGGTTCCTGGAAGAAAAGCTTCTAGGATGAAGTCTAAAAAGAGAATTCCTACCTTAGGGATTAGACCAGGTTTAGAGATAGGAGCAGTTATAACAATAAGAAAAAATTCAAAAGAATTTCTAAAAAAGATGTTAATCACAATTGACAAGGCATTGAAAAAGAAACAAATCAGCGAGAATAATTTTTCATTTGGAATAAAAGAATATCTTGAAATTCCTGGAGTGGAATATCAAAGAGATATTGGAATTCGAGGATTTGATGTTACAGTTGTATTTAAAAGATCTGGAAGAAGAGTTAAATTAAGGAAGATCAAGAGAAACAGAATTCCAAAGCGACAAGTAATTAGTAAAGAAGAAATAATTAAATTCATGGAAGATAATTTCCAAGTGGAGTTTAGATAAAATGACAGCAAGTGATTGGAAAAAAATATTAAAGCAGTTGAAGAAAAAGCCAGCTGTGATGAATAAATTCATTAAACATAATAAGCCCAAAGAAAGGAAAATTGGAATAGCTGTGCAAAAATGTGAGAAATGCGGAAGATTTGGTGCACACATAAGTTCATATGGATTAAATTTATGCCGACAATGCTTTAGAGAAATAGCAGAAGAAATCGGCTTTAAAAAATATAGTTAAAATGTCACAAGATGTAGTTGCTGATGCACTAAACATGATGAGAAATGCTAAGAGAGCAAGAAAAGAAATAATTAATGTAAAAAGAATTTCAAATTTATTAATCGAAGTTTTGAAAATAATGAAACAAGAAGGAGCTGTAAAAAAATACAAGATTAATAGCAAAGAAAAATCGCTAAAGATCACCCTCGGAGAATTTTTTGGATGCAAGGCAATCAAACCGAGATTTAGCTGCGATCTAGATCAGATTGAAAAATATAGAAGAAGATATCTTCCTGCAAGAAATTTGGGAATAATGATCATATCTACAAACAAAGGATTAATGACTCATGAAGAAGCTCAAGAAGAAAAAATAGGGGGAAGCCTAATAGCATATTTTTATTAAAATGAAAAAGGAAATAATCCAAGAAATTGAAATCCCAAAAGGAGTGGAAGTTAATTTAGAAGGAAATCTCTTGACAGTTAAAGGCGACGAAGGAGAAAATAAAAAAGAATTAAATATTGGAGGATTGGATTTTGAAAAAAAAGGGGATAAATTAATTATCGGAAATAAAAAAGCCACAAAAAATGAAAAAAAAATGATAAACACCATTTCTGCACATATTAGAAACTTGATTAAAGGAGTGCAAGAAAAATTTGAGTATAAATTAAAAATTTGCTTTAATCATTTTCCAATAACAATTGATATTAAGGGGAATGAAGCTATTATAAAGAATTTTTTAGGAGAGAAAGTTCCAAGGAAAGTTAAGATTATTAAGGAAACAGAAGTTAAAATTGATGGTCCTTTTATAACAATTATTTCAACAAACAAGGAGTTAGCAGGTCAGACAGCAGCAAATTTTGAAGAAGCCACAAAAATAAAAATGAAAGACAGAAGAGTTTTCCAAGATGGAATTTTTATGATAAGTAAAGCAGGGAGGGAAATATAATGGTAAAATTCCTAAGACGAACTTGGAGCAGATATGTGAAACTAGGGAAAGGCAGAAAGAAAAAACAAGTTTGGAGAAGTCCAAAAGGGAGAGATAACAAAATGAGAGAGAAAAGAAAAGGTTATCCTGCTGTGGTAAGTATTGGCTATAGTAGTGACAAAAAAATTAAAGACCGGGTTAAAGAAAAAATTCCTATTTTAGTTAGCAATATTAAAGATTTAGAAAAAATCAAAAAAAATAATATTGCGATCATAACAAGTGTTGGAAAAAAGAAAAAAATTGAAATCCTAAAAAAAGCTCAAGAAAAAAAGATTATAGTCTCAAATGTTAATATCAAAAGATTTTTGAAGAAGATTGAGATACAGAAAAAAGCTAAAGAAGATAAAATAGAAAAAGAAAAGTCTGAAAAAGCAAAAAATAAAATAAAGAAAGATGAAAATATTAAAGAAAATTCTCAAGAAAAATCTAAGGAGAATAAAAAATGAATTTAGGCAAGAAAAAATATTTAGCAGTAAGAACATTAAAAGTAGGGAAAGATAGAATTGTTTTTCTAAAATCGAGATTAAATGATATTAAAGAAGCACTTACAAAACAAGATATCCGTGAATTAAAGGAAGATGGCGCCATAATTGTTAAAGAAATTAAAGGAAGAAAAAAGATTCAAAAGAGAAAAAGAAAAAGAGGAGTCGGTAAGATAAAGAAGAAGATCAACACCAGAAAAAGAGACTATATTATTATGACAAGAAAACTTAGAGGATATGTTTCTGATTTAAAAAAGAAAGGAGAATTATCAAGGGAAGAAGTTATTGAAATTAGAAAGAGAATAAGAAATAAAAAATTCAAGAGCAAAGCAAACTTAAAAGAATATATTGGAGGGTTGAGATTATGAAAAATCAGGAATTAATTAATTATTTTAAGGAGAAATTTAACAATCTTAAACAAGAATTAGGTTTTTCTTCTAATCTTGAAGAGATTGATAAAATATTTTTCATTAAGGACTATATTTTAAGAGAGGGTTTTGTGAGCGAAAATTTGTCGAGACAGTTGCGTTCAAGAATGACTGAACTTTATGTTGCATGGAGTAATTATCTTCATAGTTTAATTATGCCTAATCCTCAGAATATTTTGAATTTAAGTGAAAGCAGAATATTTGATTCTGAAGAAAAAAAAGAAATCACAGAATTAATGAAAAAAGTTATGGTTGTCACCAGTAAGAATAGTTTAATGAGCTTGACAAAAGAGAATGAAAAAGAAGCTGAATTCATTGATTATTGTGTTAATTTTTGGAACAATGAATTTAAAAAAGATCTTATTAAGATTATGACCAAGATAAATCAGGAATGGAAAAGACAATGAAAGCTAAAAAATCCTTAAGAACATTAAAAAAAAGGAAAAAAGACCATAAGACAGATTATGGGAAGAGAATTAAATTGCTCAAAAGTGAGAAGCCTAGGATTGTTTTTAGAAGAACCAATAGATATTTTATTGTTCAATATGTCAAAAGTGAGGAAGCAAGAGACAAAGTTATTTTTGGGATCAGTTCGAAAGAATTATTGAAACATGGTTGGCCTGAAAAAAATAAAAGCAGTCTCAAATCAATATCTGCAGCATATTTTACAGGTTTATTATTTGGAAAGAAAATTATTCAGAAAAATTTAGATACTCCTATTGTGGATTTTGGAATGTTAAGAGCACTTCATAAGACAAAGGTCTTTGGATTTTTAAAAGGACTTGTTGACTCGGGGATTGAAATAAAAACAATTCAAGAAACATTTCCAGATGAGAAAAAGATTCAAGGAGAAAATCTCAAGGAGAAAATTTCATTTGATGAAATTAAATCCAAAATAGAGGGACTAAAATGAGTGAAGAAAAAATAAATCAAGAAGAACAAATTGATGAATATGCAGAAGTTCCAGAGGAAGTTTTAGATGAATCTGATTTAGAAGACTTGGAAAAGATGAAAGAAGAGACAGAAAATAGAATTAATGGCAAAACCCCTGCACCAAAAAATGATGAAAAAGAAATTTTAATTGGATGGGAACCAAAAACTAAGCTTGGAAGAGAAGTCAAGGACGGGAAAATTAAAAATATTGATGAAATTTTAGATTCTAAAAAGAAAATTCTCGAACCAGAGATTGTAGATTTCTTGATTGATACAAAATCTGATTTAATTTCAATTGGGCAATCAAAAGGTAAATTTGGTGGAGGGAAAAGAAGAGCTTGGAGACAGACTCAGAGAAAAACAAAAGAAGGCAATGTTCCTTCTTTTTCAACACTTGCAATTGTTGGTGATGAAAATGGACATATTGGTATTGGAAATGGAAAAGCAAAAGAAACTCTTCCTGCAAGAGATAAAGCAATAAGAAAAGCAAAATTGAATGTTATCAAAATTAAAAGAGCTTGCAGTAGTTTTGATTGTGCTTGTTCAGAACTTCATTCAATTCCATTCAAAATTATGGGTAAGGCAGGAAGCGTCAGAATAGTCTTGACACCTGCGCCTCAAGGAACTGGAATAGTTGCTGGATCAGAAACAAGAAAAGTTTTGAAAATGGCAGGAATCAAAGATGTTTACACAAAGACATTTGGACATAAGCGAACAACTTTTAATTTAATAAAAGCTTGTATTAATGCACTTGAGCAAACAAATAGGATGGAGGAAAGGGAATGGAAGCAGTAATTAGAATACACGGACAAGTGAAGTTAAAAAAACCAATAGTTGAAACTCTTTATAGATTGAGATTAAGAAGAAAATATTCTTGTGTTGTTTTTGATAAGCCAACAAAAGAGCAATTAGGAATGATTAAGAAAATTAAGGATTTTGTTGCATATGGTGAGATTGATGAAGCAACTTATAAAGAACTTGTTGAAAAGCGCGGAAAAAAAGATACTCAGGGAAAATTAAAACCATTTTTCAGGCTTCATCCACCCCGAGGAGGAATTGAAAGTAAAAAACATTTTGGAGTTAATAAAGGAGTTTTAGGAAACCATAAAGATAAAATAAATGAATTAATTCGGAGGATGTTGTAAGATGGAAAAATCGGAATTTTATTTGAAGGGAGCATATAAAATATTAGATGTTAAAAGAAACACTAATGGGACTGCTATTGTAAATATTTTTGAGAATATCAAGGGAACCTCTAAACCCATTGAAAAAAGGTATGTTAGTCCTAACCAATTATCTTCTTTACTTGAAGGTTCAACTAAAATGGAGCTAAAATGAAATTAAAAAAAAGAAAAAAATCAACAAGGATGCATGGTCATGGAAGAGGCACTCATGGAGGCGGAGCTCGTAAAAAACGAAAAGGTTCTGGGCATAGAGGAGGAGTTGGAATGTCTGGAAGTGGAAAGAGAGCAGATCAAAAAAAGACACTTGTTAATAAGAAATATGGTCATAACTATTTTGGAAAACAAGGAATTACAAGCAGAGGAACAAAAAGAGATACAAGAAAGAAAATCAATCTAAAAGACATTGAATTAAATTTAGAAAAATATCAAAATAAAAATGGTCAAATTGATCTCTCAGATTATAAAATTCTCGGAGAAGGTGAAATTTCAAAGAAGTTAATTATAAAAGCCAAAGAAGCTTCTGCAAGTGCAAGAAAAAAGATTGAGAAAGTAGGTGGAGAGATTATACTTCCTATTAAAAAAGAAGTAAAATTTAGTGAAAAAAAGAAATTTGAAAAAGAAGTTAAGGAAAAGGTTGTAAAAAAGAGTAAGAAGGTTGCTAAGGGGGAAGAAAAAATTATCAAGAAATAACTATGCTCTCCCAAGTCGAGAAAATAAATAAAATGGATAATAATAAAATAACTGAATTGAGAGGTGCTATGGATATAGACTTAGTTTCTAGAGAGGATGTTGATTGGAAACAAGATGAATGTCCTTGGAATAAAGAAGACAACACTACAAAACATCAATGTGCTATTAAAGATACTTCTATATGTAAATATTTCAGAGGAATTAAATATCCTGATAAAGTGCTTTGCACTTTTTCAATTTGAAAATGGACTTAAAAGCAATATTTAATTATATTCCAGAAGTGAGGAAACCAGATGAAAAAAAGCTTGGCTTTAAGGTAAAGTTAAAGTGGACATTGATTGTTTTGGGGGCTTTTTTTGTATTAGCAAATATTCCTCTTTTTGGTCTTAGTGCAAATGCATTATCAAGATTTGAATATCTTGCAATAATTCTTGGAACTGATTTTGGGAGTATTATCTCATTAGGAATTGGTCCGATTGTTATGGCTTCTATTATTCTGCAACTACTCACTGGTTCAGGAATATTAAATATTGACACAACAAGTGTTGAAGGTAAAAAGTTTTTTCAAGGAATTCAAAACCTCTTGGTTTTCTTTTTTATAATATTTGAAGCAATGGTTTATGTTTTAATGAAAGGGCTTGAAGCTGCGCCAGGTTTTACAAGCTTGTTAATCTTCCAATTAATACTCGGTGGTTTGGCTATTTTTTATATGGACCAAGTTACAACTAAATGGGGTTTTGGTTCTGGAGTTAGTTTGTTTATTGCTGCAGGTGTATCATGGAGATTATTCACAAGTGCTTTTCAATTTATAAATCAACAAGGAAAAAATTGCTTATTAGATTTTAAAGGAACACCTTGTTCGGGAAAAGTTTTCGTTTTAATTCAGTCAATAATCAGCAAACATCAGATAGAATTTTTATCTGCTGCTGCAGCAATTCTTGCTACTGCAATTATTTTCTTAATAGTTGTTTGGGCACAATCTTTGAAAGTTGAAATTCCTTTATCTTTTGGAAGAATTAGAGGTTATGGTGTTAAATGGCCTTTGTCGTTTTTTTATGCTTCTGTTATTCCTGTTATTTTAACTGCTGCATTGATTGCGAATTTTCAATTATTAGGAGGAATTATTGAAAATGCTGCTACACCATGTTTTATCGAAGGAGGGGTATGTGTTGGAGCTGCAAAAATTGCTTCAAAATTAACTTTTTTAGGACATTTTGTTAATGGACAGGCGGTTTCAGGTCTTGCATTTTGGATGGGTTCAACAAACTTATTAGAATTATTTATTAGGGGGGGGTTTTTACCAATATATCTATTCCAAGGGATAACTCATATTTTATTCTTTATGATTTTTTCAACAATCTTTGCTATTTTCTGGGTTAAAACTTCTGGAATGGATGCAAAAGCTCAAGCTAAAAAAATAAATTCATCTGGATTGCAGGTTTCTGGATTTAGACAAGATATAAGAGTTTTAGAAAGTATTCTTGATAGGTATATTATGCCATTAACAATAATGGGTGGAATGGCAATTGGTTTACTTGCTTCTGTTAGTGATCTGCTTGGAGCATTAGTTTCAGGAACAGCGATTCTCTTGGTTATAATGATCATGTTTCAAATGTATCAAAATATTGCACAACAACATTCAGTAGATATGAATCCTGCTATGAGAAAATTTATTGGTAGTTAGGGAGGAGGAAGTTTTAGTTCTTGGGAATAAAAACGTCTTCCTAAAATAAAATAGATAAAGTTTTAATTAATCAGAATTTTAAAAAGTTCGATTAAAAGTTGTTCAAAGACAAGCCCAAATTTCGAATTTGAAAAGAAACGGAAATATACTCCAGAGTATTAATGAAAACGTTACTTTTATAGGAATTTTGTTATTGTTAATTTTAACAGTTGGTTTTACATTTATTATCTTGTAACAACTAATCCTGTAAAACCCATTAGCAATTCACTAATTCCAATAAACCCAAGAGGGATTGCAAACAAATAATCCTTTTGGATTATAGAAGCAATAAATAGAATTGCTGTTACTAACAACAAAACTAAATTCCAAATCCCAAAAACTTTTACAGTTTTCATTTTCGTTTACCTTAACGAAATAGGGCAGATAGATATTATAAATTTATTTATTTGCTCTTTTCAAATTCGAAACTTCTTTGAACACCGATTAAAGAGTTCACAAAAATATTCTTTTTTGTTCACCCAAATTTCATCAAAGATGAAACTTTCTTTAATCGTGAAAGTTATATTCAATTTTTGAGAATATCTAATAAGGGAAATTTATTTAAATTTTACTCCAGATTTACTACTAATAAACAAACAGGGTGAACATTACTTATTTCTTAGAAGATTTTAAAAACCAACTTTGATTTAATTACTTATGGATACTCAAGGAAAAGAAGGTAGCTTTAAACCAATTATTCTTATTATGTTTGCATCATTAGCTATTGCTTTTTTTTGGGATAGTGCTTCTTTTATTAAAGATGGTGTTCATTCGATTTTAGATCCTAGTGCAGGGGTTCTACTTAATTGGGATGTAACTTGGGGAATGTTGATTCTTGTTTTTATTATTTCATTAATTACAACACTGGTTCAAAAATATGCAACAGATCAAAAGACTCTTAGAGAGCTGAAAAAAGAGCAAAAGATTCTTCAAGATGAAATGAAAAAATATAAAGATCATCCTGAAAAAATGATTGAACTTCAAAAAAAGCAATTTGAATTTATTCCTAAAACAATGAAGCTCAGCATGAGAGCCTTGGTTTACACAGGTATTCCATTTATTTTGTTTTTTAGATGGTTTATGGATTTTTTTACAGTAATGGGTAATCCCAAGTTTTTTGGATTTTTAAGTTGGTTTTGGTTTTATTTGATATTTAGTATTATTTTTAGTAGTATTCTTAGAAAAATGATGAAGGTAGTATAATGAAATCTTCAATAAAAAAAGGATTTGGATTTGGATTAACTTCTGGAATAATAACAACAATTGGATTAATTGTTGGATTATATTATGGAACAAATTCTGAAAAAATCGTTATTGGAGGGATCTTGATTATTGCTTTAGCAGATTCTCTATCAGATGCTCTTGGAATACATATTTCAGAAGAAACCCATAATGAAAACCACAAAGATATTTGGGAAGCTACTTTATCAACGCTGTTTTTTAAGTTTGTTTTTGCAATTAGTTTTATTGTTCCTTTTTTGATTTTTAGTTTATCCACAGCAGTAGTAACCAGTATTGTTTGGGGATTATTCCTAATATTTTTATTTAGTGTCTATCTTGCAAGAGTCAATAAGAAATCTTCGATAAAAGTTGTATCAGAACATTTGATAATAGCTGTTGTGGTCATTATTGCTACTTGTTTTATTGGAAGGTGGATTAACCATTTCTTTCAGTAGAAAATCTTAAAAGGAGTATGTTTCTGAATTAGATATGGAAAAAGATCAACAAGAATTAATGTTTAGGTTGAGTATGTTTGAACAACAAATGCAACAGAGTCAGCAGCAACTTCAGGCAATTGAGCAAGGAATAATTGATATGACTTCTCTGAATATTGGGCTTGATGAGTTAATCGGTTCAGAGGGTAAAGAAATTTTTGCTCCAATTGGAAGAGGAATCTTTGCAAAGACTAAATTACTCTCAGAAAAATTGATTGTTGATGTTGGAGGAAAGAACTTTGTTAATAAAAGCATTCCAGAAACAAAAAAAATTATTAATCAACAGATTAAAAGATTAGAGGATGTGAAAAAAGAATTAGAAAAATCAATAAATTATCTAAATGAAGAATTTATGAAATTGATTTTAGAAGCCCAATCTCAAGAACATATCCATAGACCTGAATGTGAACATGAAGAATAATTTAATAAAACAATAAACCCATTCTATTCAAAGCGCATCCGATCCAAAGGACTAATGTTAAGTATACTAAAGCCCAGCCTTTTGTTAATGGAAGGTGTTTAGATAATTTTTTGTATCTTTTGTTATAGTATTTAACAAATCCGGGCGAAAAGAATGCAATTAAAACTGCTCCAAGACTATCTAAGAAAAATAAACAATAAATAATAGCTTCTAATTTTAACACCATCTTTTATGATATAAATAATAATGTGAAGTTTATAAGTTTTTTGGGAGATTATATCTAACCTTTTTAACAAATTCCCCATATTTCATAAGTCCCATCTCTGTAACAATTCCTGTAAGGTATTTCTTTTTTATAAATTCAAATGAAGGGTTTTTAATTTTAATATTCTTTGGAGCTTTGTCCCAAACTTCATTTAGTTTTCTTTGCTCTAATGGAATTTTTTTTCTTGTGTATTTCCAAGAATCTGCAATAATGTAAACTGGAATTTTTTCTTGTTTTGCAATTCTTGCAATTACTTCACTTCCAATCTTATTGACCACACCTTTTTTTGTAAGGGCATCAGCTCCAAGGAAGACTTTGTTCACTTTTTTTGTGCCTTGCTCTTTTGACAATGCAACCCCAATAGCAGAATCAACAAACATTGTAACTTTAACATTTGATTTTTTTAATTCTCTTGCTGTTTTTTTTCCTTGGTAAAGCGGACGCGTTTCAGTGTTATAAACTTCAAAATGTTTTCCTCTTTTCTTTGCATAAATCAAAGCATTAAGAACATTAGTTGAATGACAGTGAGTAAAAATCACATTTTTATTTTTGATTAATCTAAAAACACTTTTGTTGATTTTACTTTGTGTTTCACTAAAATGTTTTAAAATTTCTTCATTAGGTATTTTATCGACTAAATTTAACACTTTTTCCATCATAGGTTCTGTAGGTCTTGTGTTGAGCAAAATCTGTTTTGACTTTTCTATGGGAATTAACGAATACGCATAAAGAGCTTTTTTAGCAATATTTGTTGCTCCTTGAATTTTAATTTCTCTTATATCTTTTATTATTTTAGTGAACCTCTTTTTTTTCATAAAATAAAATAAGAACAAAAGTATAAAAATGTTGGTAAATTTTCACAAATATTTAAAAGTAGTATTGAATTTAGAGAAATATGTTAGAATCAATTATTAACCCAAAAAGTGCTGAAGCTGGTCCTTGGAAAATGTTTTTTGTAGGAATTATTTATGCTTCGCTTTCACTTTTGCTTGTGCATTGGTTTTTTGGAAAAGATCCTGTTTTATCAAATGCATCTGGGATGTTAGTAGTTTTATTTTGTGTCATGTTCTCATTGCCTTATATTTATTTTATGATGAAACAAGAAACAGAACAAGATGAACAAGTCGAGGGATTTTTCAGTGTCTGGAAAGTTCATAAAGATGCAATTTATGGATTTATGTGGCTTTTTTTAGGATTTATTATAGCATTCTCCTTTTGGTATATCCTTTTGCAAAATTCTAATTTATTTAATTTTCAATTAAAAACTTATTGTATGATAAACAACCCAGGAAATATTGAAGATTGCGTTGCGAAATACGATTTTACCCAAAAATTGACTTCTACTGGTGCAGCAACAAGAGAAGTAAGATTTTTATCTATTCTAGAAAATAATGTTTATGTTATGATTTTCACGCTGGTATTCTCACTTATTTTTGGTGCAGGAGCAATATTTGTCTTAATATGGAATGCAAGTGTGATTGCTGCTGCAATAGGAATTTTTACCCAATATCAAATAAAAGAAATTCCATTTGGTCTTTTTCGTTATATGATTCATGGTTTTCCAGAAATTACAGCTTATTTTATCACAGCATTAGCAGGAGGAATCTTTGGTATAGGAGTCATAAGAAATGGTTTCAGAGACAAAAAATTCTTGAGAGTAGTTGAAAATGTGGTTATATTACTATTTTTAGCAATAATAATCTTAATTCTTGCTGCTGCTATGGAGGTTTATCTCACTCCAATCTTCTTTAATTAAAGACAAATATTTAAATACAAATATTTTTTACAAGATGTATGGAAAAATTTTTGTGTAATTATTGTGGTTATAGGTTTAAATCAGAATCAAATCAAGTTTTAAAAAAATGCCCTTATTGTGAAAAAAATGACATTATCAAAGAACCTAGTGCTCAAGATTTGGTAGATGAACAAGAATAAAATGGAAAGTAATATAACCCCAAACATCTTAGGAAATCTAAATAGTTCTGTAGATGATGTCCTCTCTGATAGAAAAAATAAAACCATCAATTTTCTAAAACAGAAAAAAGATTGGATTTATTACCTGATTCTTTCATTTCTTGTTTTTATAAGTGTTTATATTAGAACAAGAAACATTTCAAAATTAAAAGATATTGTTACCGGAACATGGACATTAGGACCTGATTTAGACCCTTTTCTATTCCTAAGATGGGCTGAGGATATTGTTCAGAATGGAAAATTGATGGTGTGGGATATGATGAGATATGTCCCAATAGGATATAATACTGCTGGAGAAATGAAATTGCTTTCCTATATGATTGCATGGTTTTATCATTTTCTCTCATTTTTTTCAAAAGAAGTGACTGTTACTTATACAGCAATTATATTCCCTGTTGTGATGTTTGCATTAACAACAATAGCTTTTTTTCTGTTTGCTAGGAAAATCTTCTATAAAGAAGATAAAAATACAAGAAATATAATCGGATTAATTGCGACTGCTTTTTTCATTGTTATTCCTTCATTATTATCGAGAACAATAGCAGGAATTCCTGAAAAAGAATCTGCTGCTTTCTTTTTTATGTTTATGTCATTTTATCTTTTCTTAGAAGCATTTACTTCTAAAAATTTAAAGAAAGGTCTTATCTTTGGAATTTTGTCTGGACTTACTACAGGCATTCTTGCATTAATCTGGGGAGGGGTTATTTTTGTTTTTTTTGCTATTCCCCTAACTGTTTTGTTTGCATTTTTGCTTGGAAAGATCAAAAAAGATGAATTTTATATTTATTCCCTATGGATGATCTCGTCTTTTTTGACAATGATACCTTTTTCTACAAGATATTCTTTAATGAATCTTATTAGTTCTACTTCGACACTATCTGCAATTAGTGTTTTCATTATTATTGCCATGAGTTTATTTATAATAATAGACAACCCTAAATTAAAAGGAATAAAAAGAAAAACAAAAATTTCTGAAGAATTATTCTCTGTTCTTTTTGTTCTAAGTCTCTTATTTTTAATTGCTTTGATTTTTTTAGGACCTAATTTTATATTAAATCAAATCTCTCATGTTAAATCCTCTTTGATCTCACCTGCTACATCAAGATTTGGTTTAACAGTTGCAGAAAATAGACAACCTTATTTTGCAAGTGAATGGAAAAGTAATTTTGGACCCATAATGTTTAATGTCCCTTTATTTTTCTGGCTGTTTTTTATAGGTTCAATTACATTATTTGCTAATTTAATAAATAGATTAACAAAAAAAGAAAAATTGATACTTATAGGAAGTTACTTTATATTCTTAATTTGCTTGATATTTAGTAGATATTCTCAAGAGAGCATCTTAAATGGAACAAGCGGATTAAGTTTATTGACTTACTTTGGAGGAGTTATATTATTTTTAGGATCTTTGGTATATGTTTATTATAAAAAATATCAAGAAGGAGGTTTTCAGATATTTAAAAAATTTAATATATCCTATATATTATATTTTATAATATTGACCTTAGGAATTATTGGTGCAAGAGGTGGAATAAGATTAATTATGGTTTTGGGAGCTATAAGTCCTGTTGCAATTGCCTTTTTAATTGTTAAAAGTTCTAAAAGATATTTTAAAGAAAAAGATGATTCTCTTAAATTTTTCATGGGGGTTCTTGCGATAATGATCTTAACTGCTTCCATATTCATTATCATTGGGAATCCTCTTTTAATGTTTAAGGGAACCAACTTTTGGAGTTGGGGAGGATATTACCAAGAAATTAAATTAACTGCAGATAATTTTGCTCCAGGAAGTTACCAATGGCAATGGCAAAATGCAATGGCTTGGGTAAGAGAAAATACTTCTGAAAATGCTGTTTTTGCACATTGGTGGGATTATGGTTATTGGCTTCAATCAATAGGCAAAAGAGCCACGATTCTTGATGGGGGAAATAGTATTGGTTATTGGAATCATTTGATGGGAAGATATGTTTTAACAGGGCCAAATGAATCAGAAGCATTAGAATTCCTTTATGCTCATAATGGAACACATCTTTTGATTGATTCAACTGAAATAGGAAAATACACTGCTTATTCAAGTATTGGCTCAGATGAAAATTATGACCGATTTTCATGGATCCCTACTATTTTGATGGATGAAAAACAAACACAAGAAACAAAAAATGAAACAATCTATGTTTACCCTGGAGGAAGCACAGTTGATGAAGATATAATCTGGATACAAGATGACAAAGAAATATTTTTGCCAAGAAAAGGCGCAGGACTTGGAGCAGTTATTGTGAGGATAAATTCAGAAGAAATTGTTCAAAAAGCTGAAGGAATTTATTTTTACAAAGGAAATCAATATATAATTCCCTTAAGATATTTATATATTAATGGAAATTTGATTGATTTTCAAGAAGGGATTGAAGCAGGGGCATTTATCTTTCCTAGAATAGATATTCAATCAGGGGGAGCAAATGTAAATAAAATAGGAGCAATGTTTTATCTAAGTTCAAGAACAATACATTCGCAATTAGCAAGATTATATTTATTTGATCAAAAATCAGATTATTTTAAATTAGCCCACAGCGAGGATAATTTATTTATTAAAAATTTAAAGGCGCAAGGTGTTGATATTGGAGAATTTGTATATTACCAGGGATTTCAGGGACCGATTAAAATATGGGAGATTCAATACCATTCAGATATCAAAGTAAATCCAGAATATTTAGAAACATCGATTCCTGATGAAATTTCAAAAATTAAAGAAGGGGAATATAATTAATGGAATTAATATTAATTGCTTCATTAATTCTTGGTTTTTTAGTAACTTTGTTTTTTACTCCAATTTGGGTAAAACGAGCGAAAAAGGTTGGTCTTGTTGGAACAGATGTTCACAAGCTAGAAAAAAATAAAGAGGCAGAAGCTGGAGGAGTTTGCGTTCTTTCGGGATTTGTGTTAAGTGTTTTAAGTTATATTGCAATAAAAACATTTTATTTTAATGACATGAACAGATTCATTGAAATGTTTGCATTATTAAGCTCTGTTTTGATTGCATCATTTATTGGATTAATTGATGATCTTTTAGGATGGAAAATTGGATTAAACAGAAAAACAAGAATTATCTTTCTGGTTTTTGCAGCAATTCCTTTAGTAGTAATTAACGCAGGGGAATCAATTATGGGAGGAATTGATTTTGGATTATTTTATCCACTTTTTTTAATTCCAATTGGGATTATAGGTGCAACTGCTGGCTTTAATTTTCTTGCAGGATATAATGGGCTTGAAACAAGTCAAGGAATTTTAATTTTATCAGGTTTATCTTTAGTAAGCTGGTATACTGGTAGCAATTGGTTGGGATTTATTGCATTAATAATGGTTTCTTGTTTACTTGCATTTTTTATATTTAATAAATATCCTGCAAAAATCTTTCCAGGAGACACTCTCACATATTCGGTAGGAGTATTAATTGCTATAATTGCAATCTTAGGAAACATCGAAAAAATTGCTATTTTCTTTTTTATTCCGTATATTATTGAAACAGGCTTAAAATTAAGAGGAAATTTGAAAAAAGAAAGTTTTTTGAAATTAGAACAAAATGGTAGTTTAGGTGTTCCTTATGAAAAATTTTATAGCTTAGGTCATGTAGCAGTCTATATCTTAAAGAAAGCAAAAAAGAATAAAAGAGTCTCTGAAAAGGAAGTTGTTTGGATTATAAATCTATTTCAGATTTTTATAATCCTCTTGGGCTTAATATTATTTAGAGGAACAATATTTTAAGATGTTGGAAAAAATCAGACAAAGCCATTTATTTTTAAAGTATAAGAAATATTTAAGATTTATTTGTTTCTGTTTTGTTGGAGGAGCTGCAACCTTAATCCACATTCTTGCTTTTAATTTTTTTAGATTCTGGATGAATTTTGGTTTTATTGAATCTTTAATATTAGCAGTGCTTTCATCAATAGTCTTTAATTTTACCATGAATAGAAATATTACCTTTTCTGCAAGAGGATATCCAATTAAAAAACAAATTCTGCGTTATATAATTGTTTATACTATTTCGATAGGAACAGAAATTACTGTAGCCATACTCATGAAAAATCTATTGGGGGAAGGATTTATTAAAGAAAATATTGCTTTATTTACAAGTTATGCAGTTTCAATTCCACTCAGCTTTTTTGGGTCTTTATTTTGGGCTTTCAAAAAGAATTGAGTTTCTTATTTCTAAATCTAAATCTCAGAAGTTCTAATGCTGCTAGAAAGCCTTTATAAGTTGAGAGATGGGAACCTTCTGAGTCACTCCATTGAATTGGACATTCCAAAATTCTAAAATTATTTTTTTTGCAGATATTAAGAAGATCCACATCAAAAATCCATCCTATTTCTGAGTAATTCCTCGTTAATAACTCTGCAGCTTTTTTGTTAAACAATTTTGCTCCACATTGAGTATCTTTAAATTTTAAATTAAAAAGTAGATTTACTTCTTTATTAAAAAAATAACTTGAAAGATCTTGATGAATTTTTCTTGGAGGGTAGATGACTGCTCCCTTTAATCTCCTAGAAGCAATCACTCCATCAAAATCTTTTTTATTTTTATATAATTTGAGAAAGTTTTCTGGATCAGTACTATTATCAGCGTCAGTAAAACCAATAAAATTTCCTTTAGATATTTGAAAACCCCTCATTACTGCACCTCCTTTTCCGATGTAGTATTGAAAATTGATACTTTTTGTTTGAGTATTCTGCTTAGAAAAATTCTGCACAATCCCTAATGTATTATCTGAACAATTATTTGGAACAACAATTATCTCAAAATTCTTACCAAACTCTTTTTTTAATAATTCATAATAATTTTGAAGTGTTGGAAGAATTCTCTTCTCTTCATTATATGCAGGAATAACAACTGATAATTCTATTTTGTTATTCATTTTTGATATATTCCAATTATAGTTAAACCAAAAGGTAATCTAAAATTTTTTTTAATTAGATAGTTTTCAATTCTTAATAGTTGATAAAAAATATTATTTATTGATAAAGGAAAATTTGGAGAATCAACCTTGGGTTTAGCATTCCTGTTTTTAAATTTTATAATACCTTGAGGCAGAGATAAGAAGAAATTCCAATAATTTAATTCTAATTCATTAAACTGCTTTAATAAATTCCTTAAAATTTTTTTAGAATATCTTCTTTTGTGTTCAAGAGCCCTATCATGTGAACTGTATAGAAATTGAAAAGCAGGCACTGCAAATATCAAATAACCTCCTTTTTTTAATACTCTATAAGATTCTTCAAATGCTTTTTTATGGTCTTTTATGTGTTCGAAAACATCTGAAGAAATTATTGCATCAAAAAAATTGTCGTTATAAGAAAGGTCACATGCATCGCAGACTTTTTTCTCTTTATACAATTCTTTTGGAATCAGATCAAGGGCTCTTTTTTCTATATCAATAACATAAACTTCTCCAAAATTATTTAAAACTTCTAGATCATCTCCTGTTCCTGCTCCAAGATTTAATATTCTTAGATTCTTCTTTTTAAGTTTTAAGACTAATGTATAAAGAAGGTCTCTTCTTCCCCTATGCCAAAAATGTTTAAAGATTGATTCCCCTGATTTATATTCTTTATAATCCATATTCAAATCTTTCCGAATTTATTTAAATAATTTATGAAGGTTGAAAATTGATAATTTTTGCTTTTACACCATAAAAGATATCTTTCTAATTTTTTTAAAAGAAAGTTGCCAGTTTTTCTTTTGACATAAAAAGGTATTTTAAAATTAGAGATATTTACAAATTCCCAAGGGTGAAATAAGAGTGTTGTATAATCTATTTTTGTAAAATTAAATATTGTGAATAATTTAGCATATTGAAATGGAAAATTCCTAAATGCCAGCCAAAAAAGAGAAAAATTTGGAGGGAGAGTTGAAAGAGGAATTTCAATTAAATTTCCTATTTTATGAACATCTCTTTCTCTGTTTAAGTTAAAATATCTTCCTGGAAGATATATTGGATGTGAAGAAGAATCATAATCAAATCCTGCTTCATTTAAGAGATTAATATATTTTAAATCCCACCTTGGGGCCCTAAATCCATTTACTGGTTTTTTTATTATTTTTTCTATCTCTTTTTTAGCTAATTTAAGATTTGATAAATCACCAATATTTGAATTGGAATGCGACAAACCATGACAAGCAATCTCGTGTTCTTTAGATAATTCTTTTAATAGTTTTGGATATTTTTTTGCAAAACTTGCTGTAGTGAAGAAAGTGCATGGAATTTTATATTCATCTAAAAGAAATTTTATTTTTTTAAAGCCCTTCAAACTCAATTTAAATTGTTCATTTTCAGAAATATTCCATCCATATTCTAAAGGCAAATCAAATTCTTCTAAATCAAAACTGAGCAATATTTTTTTATTCATATTTTCCTCTAATATCATTTAATCTTATTTTTAATAAATCAAGAAACATCTTTATTGGTTCTTTCAAAAGATTTATTTTAGAATCTTTATAAGAGTGATCTATTGAAGTTACTGCAGGGATTTCTTTTAGAATATATTTTCTTTTTTTTGAAAGATATAGTATTTCTGAATCAAAAGAAAATCCATTTATTTTTTGTCTGAAAAAAAGATCTTTAGCAACATCTCTTCGAAATGCTTTTAGCCCACATTGTTTGTCTTTGATATTATAACCTAAAATTAAAAAAGAAATAATCCTAAAACCTCTTCCAGTAATCTCTCTTAAAAGCCCGGCATTTTCAGGCGTATTTGCTAAAGAACGTGATCCAATACATAAATCATATTTTTCTAATTCAAGAACAGCTTGTTTTAAGTTTTCAAAGGAATATGCTAAATCAGAATCTGTAAAGCAGATAAATTCTCCTGATGCTTTTTTTACTCCTGTTTTTATTGCAAATCCTTTTCCTCGATTTGGATTATAAGAAAGAATTTTAAAAAATTTTGGTCTGAATCCTTCTAATATTTCTAAAGTTTTATCTTTTGATCCATCATTAACAATTAAAATCTCCCATTCTTCTTTTTGATTTTTTACAAAAGAATATAATCTTTCAAGAGTC
>JBDRCH010000010.1:0-4088 GCA_043821945.1 archaeon | reverse complement strand
TTACAACATCTGCTACTCCTGTAACTCCTCCTGGTGGGGGGGGTTCATCTGGCAGTTCTTCATCAAGTTCAACAACTACAACAACCCCTGCACCAAATGCAACGATAGAAGAAGAATTATTTGATATTGATTTTTCAAAAGAAGAAAGTGGGAGCATTGAAATTAAACAAGGAGAAATTAAAACTTTCAGTTTTAATAATAAAGTATTACATGAAATTGTAATATCTGAGATAATTAATAATTCTATAAAATTAATCATAAGATCAAATCCAATTATTTTAGCATTAAATCTAGGAGAAACAAAACAAGTTGACATGAACAAAGACAAGATTAATGATTTAGAAATAAAACTAATTTCTATTATAAATTCAAAAGCAAAATTCTCATTGACGAAACTTGAGGGTGCAGATATTGTTGCTGAAGAGGAATTAGAAGAAGCAATCAGGAAAGAGGCGTTGTTTGATGTTAAAGTATCAATAGTAAACCTGTTTGAAGTAGTTAGGTCAGGAAGAGAAGTTATTGTTGAAATAGAAGCATTTAACGTTAATAATATTGGGCGGGTTGATATTGGCATTGATTATTATATAACTAGTAAAGAAGACAATCAAACAAAGCTTGTGGAAGGTTCTGACACTCTTGCTGTTGAGGCTGTTGCATCTTTTGTCAGAAGTTTGGCTGTTCCTTATAATACCAAAGCAGGGAAGTATTTGTTTAATGTTGATGTTAAATATCAGGACAAACTTATGGCTTCTGGAAGTTCTGAGTTTAGAGTTGTTAGAAATTATGAGATAATTATTGTTGGGGGTATATTTGTTTTGATTGTTGTTGGTATATTCGTTTATTTGATAATCATAAGAAGAAAAGAAAAACTGATGGAATCAAAAATTAAAAAAATGGAAAAATGGGGGTGGAAAACAAAAAAATAAAATGGCAGAAGTAAAGCTCGACGATGAATTACTCAAAAGAATAAAAGAATTCATTAAAAAAGGTGAGAACAGATTTGATTTTCCTACAGTCAAGTCTCTTGTTGATAAGGCAGTCCTTAAAATGTTAAAATCTTTAGAGAAAGAGAAATAATAACTTTTTAAATTAGAGATAACTAGCAGTAAAATGAAAATCTTAGTTACAGGCGGCGCAGGATTTATCGGAAGCATAACAACAAAAAAACTTTTGGACAAAGGGTATGACGTAATTGTTTATGATAGTTTGATTAAAGGCCACAAGGAATCAATAGATTTAAGAGCAGAATTTGTTCAAGGATGTTTAAATGGTATCTTATACATATATTTATAAATTACTATAAGTGTTATAAAAAATGGCAGGAAAACTGGAAACTTTTGAGCAATTTCTAACTAGTTCACAAATTCAGGTAAATTATTCGTATTTAGTGCTTGCCTTAATAGTATCTGCAATACTTGCTTTTATATTAGGTAAACTTTATATTAGATATGGAACTTCTATATCAAATAGAAAGAAATTCTCATCTAATTTTATTCTTTTAACTGCTACAACGACTTTAATAATAATGGTAGTCAAATCTTCTCTTGCACTTTCTCTTGGTCTTGTTGGTGCATTATCTATTGTTAGATTTAGGGCAGCAATAAAAGAACCAGAGGAATTAGCTTTTTTATTTTTAGCAATTGCAATTGGATTGGGACTGGGGGCCGGTCAATTAATTACTACTTTAATTGCATTCAGCATAATTTCGTTACTAATCTTTGCTAGGCATTTTGTCCACAAAAAAGAAGAAAATCAAAATTTAAGTATAACTATTACTGGAAAAAACATTAAATTAAAAGATATAGTAAATATCTTGAATAAATATTGTTCCTCTGTGAATCTAAAACGGTTTGATCAATTAGTGGAAGGGGGTTTAGAAGCATCCTTCTTAGTTGATTTTGATTCATTCGATAAATTAGAAAAAACAAAAGAAGAATTAAATACGCTTTCAAAATATCTCACTATCACTTATCTAGATAAATCAGGATTTTTTATATAGAACTACTTGAAAATGAGACTAAAAAAAAGAGAAGAAGATAAGTTTTTTTATTACTTGAAAAAGATTTTGAGGGAAATTTATAAGAAAATAAAAAGCAAGAAAGTAAAAATTTTCTTTTGTTGTTTAGTAGCAATAACTTTACTTACAATGGGGACTTTTGTCGGGCTGATAGCTTCTGGTTTTTTTGGGACTCTGGATAAACCTTCAGAGAGAGGGTTAAATATAGTGCATGAGCTTAACATTCCCAATCTAAGGCTCATAAAAATACAAATTAGGGGAATTATGGCAGAAAATATTAAAATTCCTTTCAATTATATAAAAGGGCAGTTTTCAAAACCTGAAAAAATTTATATTAATATTGCGTTTGAGGACGTCAAAAAAATTGAATATCAACGCAAAAAAGCGTTAGAAAAGGGGCTTCTTGTTTCATCTGAGGAAGATTATGTCCCTGCAACAATTAGTTATGGAGATAAACAAGTAAATGTTAAACTTAGGTTAAAGGGAGATGTCATAGACCATATTAGCGGAAATAAATGGTCCTTTAGAATAAAAGTGGCAGGAGACGAAACTTTGTTTGGAATGAAAACATTTTCAATTCAAAAACCAGAAATAAGAAATTATCTTGATGAATTTGTTTACCATAAAACCCTTAAAAAAGAGGGAGTTATGTCTATAAGATATGATTTTATAGAAGTTAATATAAATGGGGAAAATAAAGGGATATATGCAATTGAAGAGCATTTTGACACGCAATTAATTGAAAATAATCAAAGACGAGAAGGGGTGATAGTGAGATTTGAGGATAATGTTTTTCATGAAGAGGTATTAAGAATATACGCTCTAAATACAAATACTGATATAGATCAATTATTGAAGGAAACTTTTTATTTAAGCAATATAGAAACATTTTATAGTAATGAAAAAACATTGGAAGATCCTGAATTAGCCAGGCAATTTATCCGGGCAAAAGACCTTTTAGAGTCATTTAGAAATGGGGTATTAAAAACACATGAAGTATTTGATGTTGAAAAATTATCTAAATATTTCGCAGTTAGTACTTTGATGGTGGCTGAGCAGGCGGCATCTTTTGACGACACTAGATTTTATTATAACCCTATAACTGATCATATAGAACCAATAGGATTTAACGCTCTCCCAAATATGGATGAGGTAGAGGGGGCCTTAGAAGTTTTTATTCCGTCTTATTTTGGCGAAAATAATTTTTCTGAAGAAAACAAAAAATTAAGTGATTTGATTTTTGAGGATGAAATATTTTATAAGAGCTACATCAAGGAATTAGAAAGGGTATCACAAAAAGATTATTTAGATGCCTTGTTTTTGGAATTAGATGAAGGAATACAAAAAAATATAAATATTTTGCATAAAGACTATCCTTTTTATCATTTTCCAAAAGAAACATATTATCAAAATCAGGAGGTATTAAAATCTAAATTAAATCCTGTTAAGTCTCTTAATGCATTTCTACAAGAAACCTCTCCCACTCAAAATAAGATTATTTTATCTGTAGCTAACACAAATCTTTTTCCATTAGAGATTGTAAATCTTGCATATAATAATTCTGTTATTTTTAAACTAAATCAAGAGAATAATATCCTGAAACCAAGAAGTTCTGAAACATTGAATTATGAGAAATTTGAATTTAGAATTCCCTCTGATTTTAATTGGGATACCAATAGTGGTTTTCTTCTTCAGGTCAATTACAAAATTTATGGATTGGAAAATGAATTAAATGAGACTGTTTCTCCCTGGCCCTATACTGAAGAGAATTTTTTAGAAAAAGATTTTCTCAGGCCGGGATCAGTCCTTAATTATTCTGATTTCATTGAAATTAACGAAGATAAAAAAATAATAAGCATTAAACAAGGCCAATGGATCTTGGACCAAAGCATGATAATTCCAGAGGGATTTACTTTTAAGATGAATGGAGGAACAACCCTTAATTTAATAAATAGTGCAACAATAGTTTCTTATTCTGGATTACAATTTTTAGGAACAGAGGCAACCCCCATCAAAATTATCTCTTCTGATGGAACTGGGCAAGGACTTGCGGTGTTGAATGCTGGAGGGG
>JBDRCH010000009.1:0-28076 GCA_043821945.1 archaeon | reverse complement strand
ATTTAATATGAGGAAATTAACTGATTTTTTAACTGGAATGGGAATGGGGATAGCTATTGCCTTACCAATTTTATTTTACCCCAAGGATTTATCAGGTACAAGTTATCAACCCTTAGATAATTGGCAAAAAGTTAGTCATATAGAAAAAAATACAATTCCTCAAAAAAATGAAGAAGAAATAAAATTATTAGCCCAAGCAATTTACGGAGAAGCAAGGGGGGAATTAAATAATCATCAATACTTACAAGGAGTCATTAGTTCTATTCTTACAAGAAAAGAAAGAAAAAATAAATCACTAAAAGAAATTATAAAAAATAAAGGATCAAATGAAACATATCATTACACTTGCTTTGACCCAAAAGATCCAAATAGTGATAAAATTAAAAAAATTAACCCAAATGATGAAATCTGGAAAGTTTGTTATAAAATAGCAGAAAAAGCTTTGAATAAGGAAATTGAATTAGAATCAATTACAAATTATTTCTGTTCCTATGGGGATCCAGAAAAACACAAAACAAAAAAATTAGCAAAAAAATATGGTATTCCGGGCTGGGCATATAAAATGGAAGGAAATAAATTTATCTTAGACAAAAATAAAAAAAGAATTCCAAGAGAACTTGTAAAATTGGCTAAATTAAATAATGGTAAAACAGCCTTTTTTTATGATTTTGGAAATTATTTCTAACACTCAAACAAAAACTCCCCCACCCTCTTCTTAGCTTCTTCCCTCTTCTTCTGGTGTTCTTTCAAAAATGCATTTATCTTATCAATCAAAATTTGTTTTAACTCTCCTGTAAGCATTGCACCAGATTTATAATCTTCATATATTCTTTTCAGCTTTTCATCATCAGGTTCAAAAAACATTCTCAAGTATTGAAAACTCACATCAATATCAGGATTGCCTCCTTTTTCTCTATGCTCTTCAGTTGTCTTTTGTCCTCCTGAAAAAGCATACTTATTAATTTTATTTTCAACTTCTTTTTCTGAATCAGTCATTGCAATAAATGAATTCTCGTCACTACTTGACATCTTTCCTCCACCTTTTAATCCAGGAAAAAAAACATGATAAGTAGAACAAATTGGTAAAAACTTATAGCCCCTATATCTTCTTGAAATATCTCTTGCAATTCTTATATGAGGATCTTGATCAATCCCAACAGGAATAAAAGTGGTCATTGGTTTTCCTTCAAATTCAGGAAGCTGAGGATGATACATATCAGAAGCCTGAATTAAAGAAGCGTTCATTTTTCCTGGAGAAAGCTCGCCATAAACTGCTTTAAATTCATTAAAAGTAGAATACCTCGAAAAATTAGAAGCTAATTTGTAATATGCATTTGATTTTTTAGCATCATTAGAACGAGCACTTTGAAAATAAAATTCACAATTCTTAGGTTTTAATCCAAGAGCAATATAATTCACAAGATATTGATCAATTGCAATTTTTTTCATCTCTTCAAAATTTCCTCCTCTTGCATTATAAGCTTCTAAATCAGCTACAGCAATATACAATTTAGCACCAAGATCCTGATAAAAAACAAATTGCTGCGCAAGAATCATATGCCCGAGATGAAAATTCCCAGAAGGCATAAGTCCAGTCATCATAACAAACTTCTTCTTATTTTCAATACAATCAACAATTTTATTAAAATCACGATGGGAAAAAATTACCTTTCTTCTAAATAAAACATTCTCATTAAAAACACTCGAAAGTCTAGGCATATATTTAACACCAAATCTTTTGATCAGTTTATCATAATCAATATTTCCTTTAACTTCCCAAGGAGTAACTTCAAATTCTTTTTTCATAATTAAATTAGAATAAAGAGATTTATAAATATTTCAGAATTTTCCATTCTCAAAACCCCTTCCAGACATCTATTGCAGAAGTTAATTCAGAAATTGTAATTTCTCCATTATTATATTTTGTTATAAAAAATATTAATTCTTTTATGTCAACTTTTCCGTCGCAGTTTGTGTCTGAAGCGTGGATGCATAATGATTCTATTTTACAACTTGAGCTACAACCATCACCATTATTTATATTTCCTTCGTCGCATTCTTCACCATTCTCAATTATTCCATTTCCACAAGTTGCTCCACTTCCCCCTAATAAGGGATGAGGGTAAGTAGCAGGAGTGTAATATACTTCCCATGTTAATGTATCTGGATCACATTGATATAAAACTCCATTTCCTTTTCCATAAGCTCCATATCCACTTATAGATCCATCATCTGTAACATCTGTATTATGAGTATTCCAATTTCCCTGGTCTGTAGCCCAATATCCATAATAAGCAGTAGAAGAACTGCATTCTGGTGCAAAAGCCAAAGGCCCTGAATGAACCCCTGCATCACTTGTTCCATCACCTGAAAAAAAATCCCTATTTTCTATTACATAAGGATCATAGGGGCTTTGCACTATCACAGACCGCTGAGAACCCTCACATTTATTATCCCACAAATAACAAGGCTCATAAGTTTGATCTTCTTGGTCTATCACAGTATAAGGACTATCACTCAAGGCAACATCCTTTCCCATACCCATAAAATCACGATATCCGAATGATCCTGAATCAGAACCAGGATAAGGATGGGGAATAGTATTCCATTCATCACTAATATTCCAAGCATTCTGTTGAGGAACTAATCGATATTGACATCTGGAAGTATGCCCTTCAGCATCATTCCCAAATGCAAAAAGCACTCCCCCTCTCCATTTCCAATTCCAACTAAAAGAATACGAATCAGCGTTTATCCAATAATTTAAGTAAATTTCTCCAAACCTAGTAGCACGTTTATTGTCTCCATCACCTGCTCCATCCCAAACAGACCCATGATTTTCTAGGTACCCCCATATAAATTTATTAAAACGAAAAACATATCCTCCTCCTCTACCTGCATCAGAAATTTGTGAATAACCTTCTAAAGCGCCATCCCACCCTGTAAGGTCGTATGTATTACTCTCAAAATAAATTTTATTGTCTGTTCCGCCAGCGTCAGTATCTGAGTACCAATCTATGGTCCCTCTTCCTCTTCCGCTAAGATCAACAGTCACACCATAAAAATAATTGCCATGATATACTCCAGAGGTGGCATTAACAGCGTACAAATCATTTATGTATATAACCTCTTTATTATCTATGTGTGGTGTATCAGAATTGCCAAAATAGTTATCTTTTATAACCCAGTCTATTCTGCCTGTAGTAGGAACAGGAAAAGCCCCTCCATTTTCAAATCTAATTCCTTCAACCCAGGCACCATTTTCTAAATAAAATTCAATAAAAGGAGTTGAAGATATAACAGTGTTATAAGCATCATTAGGATTAAAAGCACCTGCTCCAATTAATTTTACCCCTCCAGGAATTGTAATTCCACTTGACCAAACGCAACTCCCAGCAGGAACATTAACAGTATCTCCAGCACTCGCAGCATCAACTGCTGCCTGAACATCTGCTTGTTCACAAGTACATGCTTGTATATTTGTTGAATTAATTATTTTGTATTGATCACCTAGTTGACAGGATACATCTTCATCCAAACAGCTTGAGCTACAACCATCTCCATCGATATTATTGCCGTCATCACATTCTTCTGTTCCTTCGATAATATGATCACCGCAAAAAGGTTGCGTTAGTGGGTGAGGATATGTATATGGAGTGTAACCAAGTTTTTTTACATTATTATAATAGTCTCTGTTTTCCTGAATATGATTTTCAACTTCCAATCCATTATGTACATAGACTTCAATAGAATTGCCATATTCATTTTTATTATTCCAAAAATAAGCAGGATCTAATTCTTGAGGAGGATATGGATTTTCTGTAGTCCACAACCATTGATCAGTAGAACGCCCGATCTGGTCACGACATGGCCAACCTTCTTCATTCAAAGTGTTTCCATCAATGACATTGTTTCCATCACAACGACCATCTCCGGTCAAATCATCATCAACATCTCCTGAAGAACTTCTTACATTATCGACAGTTATAGTTTTACTATTCCAAGCTCCAATTAAAGTATTATTAAAAATTACCCCTGTTCCTCCACGAATAAAAATAGGTGCCCAATCTCCAGCTAATGAAATAAATTCATTATTATAAATCTCCCATTTTCTTGTCCCCCTAGTATTTGCTGCTTGTAAAGAATGTGCTTGAGCCTGGGTGTCTGTTACAGAATTATATCTGAATACATATTTCCCTCCATAACCTGCATCAATACAATTTTTCCCTTTAATCCCATCAGGACGCGTAAATACACAATCTTCTACATAAACTGCATCATCTGTACCAAGATTTAAGTCATTTGCCCAAATACCAGACATCTTTGCAAAAGTGCCTAATCCACCAACCCCAATCCTCCCATTTAAAAATACACAATTATCTATCACTCCTTTTGGTGCAACAGCTACATTAACCCCATTTGCACTAATTGAGATTCTTGAAGCATCAGCAAGATTATTAAATTTACAATTATCTATTCTCCAATCCTCTCCCTTAACTTCTATTATATTGACATTAGCACTTGGAAGTATAAACCCAAAACCTGTAACACGAGATCCTGATGTGCCCATCCAAATAGCATTTACGTCTGCAGTAATCACTGTGTTATCATATCCCTGTCCCCGTAATGTAATCTTTTTAGTGTCTGGTATTGTGACAGTTGCTGACCAAACACAACTCCCAGCAGGAACCTTCACAGTATCACCAGCACTTGCAGCATCAATCGCTGCCTGAACATCAACTTGAGAACAACTATCTGCATTAATTAAATTCCCAGCACTAACAAAACCAGAAAATAAGAAAACTCCAAAGAATCCAAATACCAAAACAACCAACTCTTTTTTCATAGGTCTTAAAAGAAAAATCTTATTTTAAATCTTTCTATAATAACATCCACCAAATATTTATAAATCATAATTCATTAAAGATTCTATAAAATGAGGAACTTAATCACTTCAATAATTTTTGTAATTCTATTGAGTTCATTTATATCTGCAGATATGATAATTAACACGCAACCAAAGGATATTTATAATTTAGGAGACACCATCAGTATTCCTATAACAATCAAAGCACAAAGAGATTTATCAGGAAGTTTTCAAATGAACTTACTTTGTTCAGGAAATGATGTAAATTTCTACAAAAATGGGATAATGTTGTTTTATGGAGAGGAACAAAAAATGGATCCTTCATTAGTATTAACAAAAGATGTTATTGGGAGTATTATTGGAACATGCAAGATAAAAGCATCATTACCTGGAGAAGAACCAATATTAACAAATGAATTCAAAATATCTGACTTAGTAAATGTGAACATAAAAGAAGGGCAAAAAGAGTTCCGTCCTGGAGAGAGTATTTTTATTGAAGGATATGCTATAAAAGAAAATCAAAAAGAAGTTAATGGATTTATAGAGATAAAAATCACAACAAGTGCAGGAGAAGAAATTGACCATTTAGAAACAATCAAGAATGGATATTTCTCAGCAAATATTTCTTTAGAAAACAATGCAAAAGCAGGAGAATACATCTTAAGATTACATGCATATGAAAAAAATTTCTTAGGAGAAACAACTAACCAAGGTTTTGGCGAAAGTTCAGTTATAGTAATTCAAGTCCCAAAAAGTTTAGAAATAATATTTGAACAGCAAGAAGTAGATCCAGGAACAAACCTTCAAATAAAATCTATTATTCACGATCAAACTGGAGAAAACATCGCAGGAATATTAAGCACAATACAAATCAAAAATAAAAATGGATTAGTATTAGAGCAAGTAGAAAAATATTCTGATGAATCATTTGAATATCCAATTGGTTCAATCGAACCTCCAGCAGAATGGACTGTAATTGCTACATCAGGAAAATTGACAAATGAAGCAACTTTTAAAATTAAAGAAAAAAAAGATGTCCAAATTGAGATAATAAATAAAACACTTATGATTATAAATATTGGAAATGTTTTTTACAATGATACAGTCTTAGTAAAAATTGGAAACCAATCAATTCCAGTAAATGTAAGTCTTGACGTTCTTGAAGATCAAAAATATGTGTTAAATGCACCCGACGGAGAATATGAAGTAGAAATCATGGCTGATGGGGAAATCTATACTCAGAGTGTTATGTTAACAGGAAAAACAATTGGAGTAAAAGAATCCAAAGAAGGAGCAATCAAATTAATGAGATACCCGATAGTTTGGATTTTTATAACATTTATTTTAGGATTTGTTTCATTTATGGTCATAAAAAAAGGTTACAAAAAAAGTTTCATTGGTTATATTCATTCAAAAAAGAACAAAAGGATAAACCCAATTCCTCTGAAAAATAAATCTTTAATAAAAACAACAAGCAAAGCAGAGCTTACTCTTTCATTAAAAGGAGAAAAACAGAGTGTAAGTTTGATCTGCCTTAAAATAAAAAACCTTAAGGAAATAGAAAATAAAAAGTCAAATGCAGAAGAAATACTTCAAAAAATAGTGAATGAAGCAGAAACATACAAATCAGCAGTTTATGAAAATCAAGAAAATTTATTTTTTATCTTGGCTCCTGTAAAAACAAGGACATTCAAAAATGAAAACACAGCTATAGAACTTTCACAAAAAATAAAAGATATAATAACAGAACACAATAAATTAGCCAAACAAAAAATAGAATTTGGAATGTCATTAAATTACGGAAACATCATAGCTAAACAAGAAGAGGGTATTTTAAAATTCATGAGCTTGGGAACATTAATCACTGCTGCAAAAAAAATCGCTTCGCTCTCTGATAAAAAAATTCTCTTGAGTGACAAAATGAATGAGAGAGTTATATCTAATGTAAAAACAGAAAAACAAACAAAATTAAATGTGACTTATTACACAATCAAAGAGATAAAAAAACAAAAGGAAGAAAACAAAAAATTCATTAGAAGTTTTCTTGAGAGAATCGAAGGAGATAGAAAATAATTAATCATTAATCATCATCCCCTTAACAACAGCCCTCTTAACTTCAGGATGTTTTTTCTCTAACTCATTAATAAATTCTGAAATTTTATCATCTTTGACTTTCTTAATTCCCTCGAACTTCAATACCTTCAACTTAGCATAAAGCAAAACTTCTTTGTCTAAAAATAAATAAAGTGGTTTTATTATATTTCCATCAACAGCCCCAGAATATTTCAAATTCTTAATATCTCCTTTAATAATTCCATGAACAATTTTATCACTTTCTAAATCAATTGTAGAAGGAATTGCAATTTTATCTATCTTCCTTAATTTGTCTTGACTAACGCCTAGAGATTTCTCCTTCTTATTAATATAAACATTTCCTCTTAATTTTTTCTTTAGCGATAAACTTGACAAAGTCAGTTCTGAGTTACTAATCTGCAAATCTGAACAAACAGGTAATAATTCAACAAACCCTTTCTCAGCATACATTTTCAAAACATCTTCTAAAACAACATGTCTAAAATCATTTCCAATTTTATAACCAATCAAATCTCCTGATTTAATCAAATTAAACTTCCTAATTGTATAAAGAACTTTTTTCTGAAACCATTTAATAAAACAAACCTTACAAACTTTTCTTTTATTTGTAAATTCATAAACCGAATCTGTTTCACATTTAATGCACATTTAAAATTTCTCCTTTGAATATTTCTTAATTCCATTCTTTTTATAATCTTCTTGTAATTTTTCTGCAAATTTTTTTGCCTTTTTCAAATGAAAATAAACAGCGGGTCTGCCTTTTGCTGATTTGACTGAATTAACAAACTTTTCAATAACCTTATTCTCTTTTTCATTTCTTCCAACAACAAACCAACAATTATTCTTAAAAAAATGCCTACAAATATTCACAAGAACCAAAGTCTTTTCATTAATTAAGTTCTTTTCAAATAATAACGTAAACCTTTTCTTTAATTCCTTTTCACAAAGCAAACATCCTCCACCAGGAGTAGGATATTTAATTTCATACTTTTTAGCTAAAGCTATTTGTTTTTCCCTTCTTCTTCCTTTAATTCCTAATTCAACCAAGGGTCTAGTTAATTCAAACCCAATTTCTTTATCAATAATATCCATTGCTCTTCTTGTTTGAGACATTGGTCTTTGACCCAAAACTTCTCCAGTTGCAATCACATTGATATCTTTCGAATTAGCATATTTTTTTGCTTTCTTAAACATCCAAATTTTACAATCTTTACAAGGATTAAATCCAGCCCCTCTTCCATGTTTTCCTCTTTTAATAATTTCCAAATACTCTTCTAACAATTTTCCTTTAGTTACATTAAAAATCTTAAACTTAACTCCACCCATCTGTGTAAAATTAAAATTACCCCAAAAATCACAGCAACTACAACCAAATGGAAGATTAAAATGAACACAAATAACTTCATATCCTCTTTTCTGCATAATTTTTACAGCAAGCCTACTATCAAGACCCCCTGAAAATAAAACAATGCATCTCTTAGCCATGAATAAAAGAAAAACAAAGACTATAAAAAACTAATCGCAAATTTTTTATACTCCAAAATCATTAAAGAGTATGGGAAAAATTATAATGATTCTAACATTGATGTTGATGTTTTTTATGATGCTATTTGTAATTCTTTATTTTCCACAAAAAATAACCACAGGACAAGCTATAAATAAAGTCCAAAATAGGTACACCTATACAACAACTCTCTGTAATGTGTCAAATTATTGTGAGAATTATGAAATAACCTGCGAAGGGAATCAAATAATTTTAAAAAAACCTACTGGTTTTATAATTCAACAATCTCCTCGATGGGAAGATTTAGAAATAAACAAAGAATTATGCAAGTAATATTACTTTTTTGATTTATTCTTCCCCTTAAATATTTCTTCCTTAACAATGCTCTTGATTTCTTTTTTAGAAACTCCCTTATCTTTTCTAGAAAATAAATCAGAAATTTTAAAACCAACTACAAAAAACTTTAAGACAATTCCCAAGGCTATCAGGATTAATCCCAATATAAAGCTAATTAAAAAAACAGTGTAAGACTTAGAAAAAAATCCAGTAAGAAAATCAAAAAGAGAATTATCAGTAAGTGAAAATAACCAATTAAGTTTCATAAAAGGCAGAGCAGAAATACTTAATAAACTTCCTACAATTATTGGAAGAGTCGTCCTATTTTCAATTAAAACTAATGTTACACAAGTTAACACAATACTAATCAAAATCGACAAATAAAATTTACCTCTCCAATAATCTTGAGCTTTTTGTGAAACTAGAAAGAAAGACTCTCCTGTTTCCTCAAAACAATTCCAAAAATCACAATTATACTCCTTATAATAAAAACCCTCAATAAAACTATTTATTCCAAAATCAACAACAGCATCAGAACCCTTAAAAACAACTTCACATGGAACAACAAAAGTGTTTCCTTGCTCACTAAAAACATACTCCAAATTATTCTCACAATACAAAACCATAGAAGGATAAATTTCATCCACTTTTTGATTCAAATCAAATTCTTCACCATTAAAATCATCTGCTATTCTCACAAGTTCTGATTTAACCGCATCATAATCCAAAGACAAACTCAAAGTAAATAAAGTGTTCCCAACTAAGAATGATAAAAACAACAAGACAAATACAATAACTAATAACCCACCTCTAATCAATCCCATAAAATATTTAAATCAATACTATTTAAAAATTTAAGTAAAATGAGAAATCCAAAAGAAGAAAGAAAGAAATTTTGGGAAGAAATTATTGGAGTGGAAACCTATAATGAAAAAACAAAAAAAATTGAAATAATCGAAGAAATAATTTCAAAAAGCCCACTCAATCTAAGAACGAACAAGGGAAATATTATAAATTTGGTTGAAAAATCAGATAGATATTTATCAGGTATAGATAAAGAAATACCTTACAAATATAAATAAAATATATCTCAATCACATCCTCTCTAAAATCTCAATTCTCTTGTCTAAAGGAGGATGAGTACTTCCTAAACCTTTAAATGGATTTGCAAAAAATAATGGCGCAACTGCCTTACTAACTTTTTTTTCAGATTCTACAGAATCATTTTTTATTTTTTTCAATGCTCCAATTAATCCTTGAGGATTACGGGTGAATTTAACAGCACTTGCATCAGCTGCAAACTCTCGCTTTCGAGAAATCGCCATTTGCACAAGATAAACAACAATCGGAGCTAAAATTGCCAACACAATTCCAATGACAATAAAAATAGCACCTTTGTTATCATTACTATTCCTAAACCACAAGCTCCTCAAAAAGATTTCAGAAACAATTGCAATCATTCCAACCATCACAGCAACAAGAGTCATATACCTTATATCATAATTTCCAATATGACTCAATTCATGAGACAGCACACCTTCAATCTCTCTTCGGTCTAACTTTTCCAAGGCTCCTTCAGTAACACACACAACAGCATGTTCAGGATCTCTGCCAGACGCAAAAGCATTAATCTGATTAGAGGGCATAACATAAAGTTTAGGCATAGGTAAGCCCGATGCAATTGTCAGACCCTCGACCAAACTATGATAATCTTTATAATCACTCCTAGAAGCTTTCTTAGCTCTAACAGAAGCAATAGCTATCTTATCAGAATTATAATAACTAATAAGAAGATAACTGATTGAGATAATAATTGAAACAATCATGATAACAAAAAAGAAACCAGGATCAAATGCTAAGGATATCACATAACCAAATACAACAAAAATCACAAATATAACACCCATTAAAAAAAATGATTTCCATTTGTTTTTTGAAATCTGATCCCTAAAATCAATCTTTTTATGTTCGTCTATCATGAGAAATAAAAAACTAAGAAGTATTTAAGGGTTTTGTGAGATATGCTTTTTAAAAAAATAATTATAAAGATATTTTTCGTAATTTTTCGAGAGATACAATCCTATATTCTTATTTCTCTCTGGAGTAAAAAATTTTATACCAACACCTTCTCTAAGAAATCTAAGAAAATCTAATGTCCTACAACATACATGCAAGGGATTAATATAATGTTTAAATCGACTATAGATTGGAATAAACTTTGATATATTAGTTCCCTCTCCATGAGAAATGCTCCGATCTTCATAACAAGAAGATTCTCTCAAAACACTATCTTCTAAATCAGACCTATAAGCAACAGCAGGGTTACCCATTTAATCAACTAAGAATTCTAAAATTTCCTTTCATTAAATCTTTCAAGGGATTATATCCTCTCATCTAAATTTAAGGAAAAAAGATTTCAGGCTTTAAATAGTTTACTAAGAAAAAATAGATAAATTAAAACTTAACTTTTACATTCTTTCTTTCAGCTTCAGCTATTTTCAAAAATTCCCTAGCAGTCTTTCCAAATAATCTTGCAAAAAATACCCCTGGAAAAGTTTTGCATAAATTATTAAAAGTCAAAATAGAATCATTATAATATTGCCTTGCATAAGCAACTCTATCCTCTGTTGAAGCTAATTCTTTTTGAAGTTCTAAAAAATTAGTATTTGCTTTTAAATCAGGGTAAGCTTCTGCAATTGCGAACAACTTTCCTAAAACACCTTCTAGTTTTTGGTCTGCTTTAACCTTATCAACAATACCTTTTGCAGAAACAAGAGCTTTCCTTGCATCAGTAACTGCCTTAATAGCAGCTGTTTCATGTTTAGCAAAACCTTTAACAGTCTCTATTAAATTAGGAATCAAATCAGCTCTTCTCTTCAATTGAACATCAATCTGTGACAAAGAATTATCAATTCTATTTCCTAGTATTACAAATCTATTATAATAATAAAATAAAATCCCTCCTAAAAAAACTGCTACACCAATTAAGATCCATAATAATACTGATAACATAGATAAGATAACAAAGAAGAATTTATAAACTTAACCCTCTAATAAAGATTATGGTAAGTGTAAATAAAGAAAAATGTATTGGATGTGGGGCATGTGCATCAATTTGTCCAGAAGTTTTTGAATTAGCTGAAGATGGCAAAGCTAAAATCAAAGCTCAAAAAGATTTACCTTGCGTAAAAGAAGCAATTGATTCTTGTCCTGTTGATGCCTTGAGTTGATTATAGATTAATAAAACTTAAAAATACAAAGTTTTCATAAAGATATGAGATACACAGCATTAGTTCATTTTCAGTTCATGTCTGATGATGGAAAATTATTAGAAGAGAAAATAATTAAATTTCTTTGAACAAATCTTCCAACTTAATTTCAAACAAGGAAACAGGCATTTTAATCTTCCAGTTTCTCAATATCTTGGGGTGAATTTCTCCAACAAATCCAATTGACTTATTATTAAAAATAATCTCTGCGACTCTTCCATCAATAAAATGATTAGGAGATTCATTGGGTTCTTTAAATTCAATTTTCTTATCAATCATCTTAAAAAAATAATTTACAACTTGCTTTAAATCAGTAAAATTTCCAGGAGCGAATCCTGCACAGAGGTTATCATCCTCGACAATTTCTTTTTCTGCTTCACTAAAAACTTTACCTATTTCAAAAATTTTCTGAGGATACTCAGAATCAGTATTCTCAGAGAATATCTTCAAAAGATAATGAGTTAAATCTTTCCTCAAGATGTTATAATCTGTTTTTGATCCTTCTAATTCCACAAAATCAAATTCTTGCTTTTTGGGAACATCCATTTTTTTAATCTGGTCTTTTTTGTTTGTCAAATGGTAATTTGAAATCTCCAGCATATTCAAGCCAGTAAGAATATCGCAAAACTTTTTCTTTACTGTCTCTCTTGAATTTTCTTCTCCAATAGTTGAAATTTCAGGAATTTCAGGAATAAAATTTTCATAACCATATGCAATTGCAACATCTTCTATTAAATCAACTTCATGTAAAACATCTGTTCTCCAAGAAGGAATTTCAACTTCCCCTCTTGAATAATCATAACCCATTTTTTCAATCAATTGTTTAATTTGTTTTTCATTGAGGTCTAACCCTAAAATTTTATTTGTATTTTCTAAAGAAATCTTCATTTTATCAACATCTAAATTAGGAGTGATTTTTTTCTTTGAATAACCTAAGTCCATTTGATAAACTTTACCCCCCATATCAGCAAGAATGGTTATAATAATATTTAGACACTTGCTCAAAATTTCAAAATCAAAACCAGAGCATTCAATAAAAACATCTGTTGTAGTTTCATCAATCTTACCTGTTAATTGAGAATTGATAATTGGAGGCATACTTAAAATATTTTTATCTGCATCTATAAATATAGAAAACTTCTCTTTGCCTGCAAGCAAATGAGCATATTCTTTTCCAGCAGGATGTCTCTGAAGAATTTGAAGCCCAGACATTTCCCGATCCATTTCCAAAGGAACAAACTTAATCTTATCAGGTTCTAATGCTTTGTAAGTTATAGGAAGCTTAATCTTATCCAAAGGGTAAATTCCAATACCAAATTTCTTTCTCTTTCTTCCCAAAGTAAGATGCAATTTTTCTTGTATTTCAATTATCTCTTTTATTTTATTATCATCAAACTTTAATCCTTTAACAATTGAACAAACAGTATAAGGACGAATATTTTTTACAGATGAATCAATAATTATTTTATAATCTTTTTCAGGAGGATTAATTTTGTATTTTTTCAATCCAATCTTTTTTCCAAGAAAACCAAGAAAAGCTCTCTTAAATCCTTGATAAGAAAGCATGTCTGGTCTATTTGGAAAAATTTCTAGTTCCATTTCATTATCGTCAAAGCTTTCTAAAGGAGTTCCAAACATAGCTATTTTTTCTTGCATTTTCTCATCTAATTTCCCAATTTCTTTTTCAAATTGTTTTCTGGGAATTTTTATATTTGCCATTTCATTTCATCCAAAATTTCATTTTTCTTAGTTTAGTTATATCATTTTTGTAAAGTTCACGCAAATCTTTTATCTCATAATTATCCATTAAGGTTCTATCAAATCCAGGACCCCAAGCAAGAACAGAAACATTCTCTCCAAAAAGAGGTATTGTTACTTCTGGCCGAAACATTCCTGCACCTCCTAACTCAAGCCAAACTTTCTTCTCAGGATGCCAAACATTTATCTCAACTGAAGGTTCTGTGTATGGAAAATATGCAGGATTGAACCTAATTTTTTCAAATCCCATTTTTTTAAAAAATTGTTTTAAGTATCCAAGCAAATGTCTAAAATTAGCATTTTTATCGACTACAATTCCTTCTGTCTGATTAAACTCAAATCCATGTGACCAATCAACCGTTTCATTTCTAAAACACCTTCCAATTGCAAAAAATTTCGCAGGTAAATTGTTTAGTTTCAGATTAGAAATTGTCTGGGCAGATAAACATGTCGTATGAGTTCTCAAAACAAGTTTTTTCGCCTCTTCTTCATTCCATTCATAATTCCATCCTTTACTATTATCAACACCTTTTTCATGCGATTTTCTCACAGATTGAACTATTTTTTTATCAGGCAAAATCCCTTTCTTATCTATAAAAAAAGTATCTTGCATTTCTCTAACAGGATGATCTTGTGCAGTAAACAAAGCATCAAAATTCCAAAAAGAACTTTGAATTATCTTTCCAGTCATTTCTTTAAAACCCATATCTCTCCAAATAACTCTTGCATAATCAGTTGCTTGATTAACAAAATGCCTTTTTCCCCCATTTATGCTGGGAACAATACTTGTAACATCATACCTTCTAAATTTCTTCTTTTTCCAATTTGAATCTTTCTTAAGAACATTTGAATTTAGTTGCTCAATTAATTCCCCTTTTTCAAATTTAGAACTAATAATTTCCCTTCCTAAATCAGTAACATCTATTTCAATTGTTTTTTCCTCTCTAATCTGAATTATCCCTTTTCTTTTCTCAAGAGATTTCAATGAATAAACCTGCTCAGGAGACAAAGAATCATAATCCAAAGGAAGTGAATCAATAAAAATCTCTTCAAGCATTTTTTTAGAAACCTCTTCTTTGTTTGCATTTAAAATTATCTTGCCTTTTCTCAGATCAATCATTGCTTTTTTCTTTAGTGCCCCAATAGAGGCTTTAAATTCGTCATTACTCAAACCACTTTGTTTTTGTGCTTCATCCAAATCAAGAATCCTTTTGCCACTCAAAATATGAATTAATCTTCTTTCAGGAAGCTCCTTTTTTTTGTACAATGCTCCATTAAGCCCAATTTCAATAATCTTTTTCTTCTTATAAGAAATCTTCAATATCCCCTTATTCTGCAAATATTCCAAAGCTCTCAAAACAGAAGTCTTATCTAAGTTAGACTTTTTACAAATATCCACAATCCCATTTTCTTCTAAATGTGGAAGAATTTTTCTTTCATTAGGACTTAAAGATTCAATTAGTTTTTGATGATTCATATTTAATTTTACTAAAAAGAGTTTATATTTTTTGTCCTCTTTGTATATTTTTAATTCAATTGATTTTTTAGACTAATTTATTTGGGGTGAAGGGGATGGTGAAGGAAAGGGTGGACTTGTGGAATCTTGAAAAATCAAAAACCAAGTCATAAACATTTTGTCATCCAAGTAGGCATACCAAAAACAAGACCAAGTGCTCTTAAGTCATGAACATCTCTTTTATGATTCTCAGAAATAAAATGCATCTTTAATTTATCCTTATTGCACAATTTTATATTTTGAATAACTCTCGCAATAATCTCAGCTTTTTGTTTTCCTTTTGAATTAATAATTTCATCAAAATTAATTCCAATATTAATCTTATTCTTCTTCGCTATCTTTGCAAAAACATGATTAAATCCAGAACCTCTCTGTTTTTGAAAATCTTTATTATCTTTCTGATTTATCAAAAGCATGTTAATAGGAAGTTTCTCTAAAACTTTTCTATTCAAATCATCATCATTTGAAGAAAAGATTATTTTGTTGTCTTTATTTTCATTAATTATATTTTTTAATTTGTTAAAGTTAGTCTCTTTAACAAAAATTGTGTTTTTCATACTATCTCCCAATAACAGTCCCTTTAAATTTCTTACCTTTCAAAAAATTATCAAGTTGTTTTAGATTTTTTCCAATAATACAAGTCTTAACTTTATTTTCTAAAATTATTTTTGACGCCATCTGATCTAAAACAAAATGCTGCCCAGGATGATATTTAATTTTATTAGCTATTTTATAAAAATTACTCCAAGAAATTTTTGGGATAAATTTAGCATTCTTGTATTTTTTTGGATTTTTATTATAAAGCCCTTCAACATTTGTCAAATTAATAAAATCTGCCCTTAAATCTCTTGCAATCTCTGCTGAAGTTGAATCAGAAGTTTTATCAGATTCATATTTTAAATCAGTATATAAAAATGCTACATCATGTTTTTTTAAATATCTCTTGATTGATCTAGATGTTTCAAGAGTTTTAGAGTTAGCTTTTTCACCAAAAAAATAAGTCATAAATCTTGAATTTAATCTAGTTGCAGCAATCCCTAAAAAAGATTGCAATACTTTTTTATTTTTTATATTTTCATTCTCTAATCCCCCAATATATTTTCTCGCAGTTGTTCCCCCCCCACAAACAATAACAAATTTATATTTCTTTGTATTTGAAAGAATAACTTTTCTAAATTCTCTTAAAAATTTCACATCAATGTTCTCAGGAATAATCAAACTTCCGCCAAGACTTATCACAATCAACTCTTTTTTCATAATTAAATTAGAATAAAGAGATTTATAAATATTTCAGAATTTTCCATTCTCAAAACCCCTTCCAGACATCTATTGCAGAAGTTAATTCATCAATTGTAATTTCTCCATTATTATATTATGTTTTACAACAAATTCTTTTATGTCAACTTCAACTTAACAACCTTCTGTGTTCAATTATCTTTCGGATCTTTTTTATGATTAAAATTATTAATATTAATAATATTAAAAGCAATAAGAAGATATACCAAATACTTATTTTTTTATAAAAAGCTACTTCAACTTCACATCTCCAAGGACAAGGGCCTCCACAATCTATTTCTTCTTCTCCTTGATTTTGAATTTTATCAGAGCAAGAAGGACAAGCAGGACAAGGGCCTCCACAATCTATGAGCAATTCACAAGCATTATCATGACAATTTTTAATTCCATCATTACAACTTGGAGCTTCTGTATAAGCACAGCCTTGAAATTCAAAAGGTTTGAAATAAGTAGTATTACAAAAATTAGAATCAAAACATATTCTTGTCTGAACTCCACATAGTGATCCAGACCAATGATTTGACGCACATTCTCCTATCATTTTTCTATAATCCTCTCCAGACAAAAGACCTTCTTTAAGGGACTCGTCAACATTTTGACAAACACTCCACCCCATACAAGCCCATTTTTCTTTACAACTTGGGATAACTCCACCACCCCCGCCTCCGCCACCTCCACCACTACTTGGAACTTCACATTCAACCAAATTCACACTAACAGTCCATTCAATAGAATCGTTTAATAATCCATCAGTTATTTCTGCCTTAACAACTTTATTTCCAGAAACTCCACATCCAAAATTATAAGTAAAAGTATCAACAAAACTTCCTGAATCATACTCTTTAAAGACTCCTCCAACATACCAATAAGCATCTGGAATTGTTCCATCAGGATCGTACTTGGTTATATTAAAATTCAAACTATCAGTACCACTTTCATTCAAAGTTAAATCCGCGGGATTGTAATCAGTAATGGTGGGGGCTCTATTTTCATTAGTAACAGTCAAACTAAAATTTTTACAAGTTGTTATAACTCCCCCATCTTGCCCACAAATAGAAATATTTTCATGAGGATTATTTATACCAGTATCATTAACACATACAGTAATATTATAAACTCCAACCTGACTTTCAATAGGACTAAAGTTCATTATTCCTTCATCACTTATATTAAATAATTTAGCTGAATTCAAAAAACTAATATTAAAACCCAAGTTACCTGCATCTTGATCTCCATCTTCTTCATCTGTTACATCAACCTGTTTATAGAATGTTGAATCATCTCCTCTTGTATACACTGTTTGCACACCAATTGTAGAAACAACAGGAGCATCATTTATTCGTATAGCAGTTATGTTTGTATAAGCAGTATCTGAATAAACTTGGTCAGTAACCTCAATTTTTTCATCATAAATTTTCCATCCTTCATCCCCCTCCCTAGCAACACTATCCCTTATTGTTCCAGAAAATAGTTCAACTTTTGTTCTCTGAACACTTGCAGAAGTAAAAATAGTGTCAAGGTAAAAGGGATTTGTTGGAGTTAATACAAGCTGTAAAACTTCTTCATCAACATCAGTAACATTAAAATAATAACTTAAACTGCTGTCCTCACAAACTGAAATTGAAGAATTAATAGGACCAAAAAAAGGCGCAGAATTTGGAACATTAATAAAAAAAGTCACATTTGAACTTATTGTTTCACCAGAACTTTTTAATGCCTTAACAACAATTTTATTAGACCATCTTACAGCATCAAAAGTTGTGTTCGGAGAAAAAGCAATACTGTCATTTACTTTTATATTATGTTTAAGATCCCAAAGATCATAAGACCAACTATCCACGTCAAAATTTGCACTAACATTCAAATCCAAAGTATAAGTCTCCCCAATACTAAAATCATAAGTCTGGTTTAAAGGGGAATAGATTGTAACAATGTCTGCTAAACTTAAAATTTGGAGAGCCACTGTAGCAACTATCCCAGAACCAGTCAAAGAAACTGATTTTTTAAAAAGAAGAAAATTTATATTAACAATATAAAGAACAATTAATAAAATTACACATATAATCATTAACCCCTTTTTCATAATCCGACTAATAAAATAGATTATAAAAACTTAATCATTGATTTAATTTTTAATTAAAATAATTTCTATTAGGTATTTAATAAATCAATGCAACAAGAACAGAATCAATTTCTGAAAATCTCACTTTTCCATCAGTTAAATCATTATTATCTCCTTTGGTAATAAAAAAAATTCCTTCTTCATCAAATCCTTTTTCAACAACTCTATGAACTATTAAATTTTCACTTTGCCTAAAAGTTATTATATCTCCAACATGAACCTCTTCTTCATTTTTTGGTTTAATTCCAATGCCATTTGCCCCAGAATCAAAAACAGGAATCATACTTTCTGAAGAATATTTGCTTATAGTATAATTTTTAATTTCAAGAATAATTCCCTCTGAATTAGCAATTATATTTTCTTCACTAATAAAATCATGGGGTGCCTCCTCAGGAAAATCTTTAACAAAAAAACCAGTGATACCTGAATTACCAAATAATAAAAATAAATTAATCAGTAAAAAAAATGAAACAGCAATTAATTCTATTTTTCTAAGTAAATCCATAAAAATAACTCTTTACTTGAATTTATAAGTTTTTATTTACTAAAAAATTTAAGAATTTCCAGATAATTTAAGCCCTCATCAAGTAATAATCTTCTCAAAACCCCTTCCAGACATCTATTGCAGAAGTTAATTCAGAAATTGCAACTTCACCATTATTATATTTTGTTATAAAAAATATTAATTCTTTTATATCAACTTTTCCGTCGCAGTTTGTGTCTGAAGCGTGGATGCATGATGATCCTCCAGAGAAATATCCATTATTGCAAGTTCCTGTTGTTTTCAATCCTTCACACCAGCACTCGGTTGTAATTTCACCTTCTCCGCAGATGTCAGTTCCGAATGGTGCAATAGTAAGGGGATGGGGGTATTTGTAGGGAGTGTATCCTGATTTTTGTTGATTATCATAATAATCTCTACCTTCTTGAATCGCATCACCAACTGAAAATTCCTGTTCAGGGCAAGAATCTTGAACAAAACCAATAACTGTTTTTCCATCAATTGTATTATCCCATTGATAAATAGGTTCTATTGGCTGATTTGGATATGGTTCTCCTGAAGTTCTGCCTATTTGATCATGACATGGATATTCAGTGCATTCGCCTTGAACACAATCTCCGCAAGCACAATAATCTTTCATCATGATAACATTCAACCATTTTCCAGTAATCTTATTATTATAAATAATTCCTGTTCCTCCACGCAATGCTACAACATATGTATTGAGCATCTCAGAATCTTTTGCTGTCAAAATATTATCATATATCTCAAGACGCAATGTTGACCTATCTCCTTCATATCCATGAGCAACCAACCCCATATTGGTTAAAGAATTATGTCTAAAAACCGACTTTGCACCATATTCCCCATCAAGTGCTCCTTTTGTATGTACTGTGTTATTAAATACACAATCTTCAATATATACTGCATCATATCCACCTAAATTAGTTTCTGTCGCCCAAATTTCATCTGCTTCAGAGCTTTGAGGCCGTATGTATATAGCTTGATTAAGAAGATCTTTAAATTCGCAATGATCGATTAATCCATAAACTCCACTTTGTATTGATAAACCTCTATAATTAGTATCAAGAAATTTACAATGATCCAAGCGCCAATTATTCACACTTCCTTTAATAAGCATAAAACCAGCATAATTAAAATAATCACCCATATCTGTAAATGTAAAACCAGTAATTCTCCAAGGTGTAGAACCTAAAACATTAACACTTATTGCCTCTTTGCCTGATTGCCCTTCTGCTGTAGGGATATCACTTGTAATAATTGTTTTGTCCATCCCTGAACCTTGTAAAGTTATACCTTTTATAATATCGATTTTTGTATCCCAAACGCAACTCCCAGCAGGAACCTTCACAGTATCACCCGCACTTGCAGCATCAATCGCAGCCTGAACATCAACTTGAGAACAACTATCTGCATTAATTAAATTCCCAGCATTAACAAAACCCGAAGCTAAAACAATCATTAATATCAGAATAAAATAATTCCCTCTTTTCATAAACATCAAAAGAAATCTGCATTTTTATATTTATCTCTAAAATGATCTAGAATTATATCTCATTTTTCTTATAACAAATTTTGAACTCACAACACCAGAAATAACTGCTAAGAAAACAAACTCGCCAAAAACAACTCTAAAAACACCTTCGCTCACAGGAATTTTTGCTGCTTCTGAAAATTTATTTATGATTTCGTCTATTTCTTCTTCATTTAAAATTATACTTGTTTTTTTTATTCCAAGATTGCTTTCAACAATAATATTCTCATCAGGACCATTACATTCAATTATCCTTACCATAGGATCTTTGACCAGAACATTCAGTTTTCCAAGATCCAAATCAACTTTAACTGGAATTGGCTTAAGATATTGAAGTCTTGGAGGAAATTTAGGTTCAGGGATTCTCAAAGATTTCAAAGGGGCTTTTCTCACAAAAGGCCTAAAAGGTTTAGAAAAATCATTTTTATTTTCAAATGAAAAAGAAGGCACTAATTTATCTTTCTCATCAAATTGTTTTATTTTTATATCTATCAAGGGTTTTGTTTTTTCTATTATTTCTTTTTCTTCTTTTTCCTTTTCTCTTATTTTCTCTTTTACTTCTTCCTTTGTTCTATCTTTTGCTTCTTCTTTTATTCTCTCTTCATTTTTTTTCAAAATACTCTCTAACTCAAAAATTTCTCCTCTTGAATGTTTAATTAATTCGTTTGTAAATTGTAATAAAAAGAATCTTTGAAAATTTTCTGGAATCATTCTGTTTCCTCAAGGATTTTTGGGTAATCTTTTAAATCTAGGTCCTGTTTGTAATTGAGAACTAGAAGAACGATCTAAGAATCTTGATCTCTGATAATCTTCTATATCAACTTTTGGAGAATTCTCATCTTGTTTGAAATCTTTTACAGGAGATTGTTGAATAGGCTGCTGCACAGGAGATTTAGAAGGCATTGGTTTAGGAATAAATTTAGGTACAACTTCTTGAGCAGGAATTTCCTTCTCAGAAGAGGATTCATGTAAAAAAGTTAATCCTCTTGCAAGAGTCTTGTTCTGTTCAGAAATATCTTCTAATTTCTTCAAAATCTCTTTTTGTTCTTTGCTATCATACTCAAATGAAAAATCTTTTTTAGCAAGAGTTTTTGCAGAAATTTCAAATAGATCCAATAATTTAGAAATTTGATCAGAAAGATTATCAAAACGAGTAGATAGATTCATCATTACTTTTTGTAAAGAAACAAAATTTTGAACCAAAGTTCTTTCAATAGTATCAGGAACTTTTTCTGCCCTATTTTGAATTGATTTAGTATTTTTCTTAATTACACTTACTTTTTTCACCATAAATTAAAAAGGAAACTCTAATTTATAAATTTAATCAAAATTAAAAAATATCCAAAATTTCATTCTTCCTCTTAAATTCAGGTTTTTCATCAAGATCTTCTTCAGAATCAAAAGCATCTTTTTCTTCAGGGTGTTTTTTCAGATATTCTTTTTTTTCTTTTTCAATCTCTTCTATGTCTTTTTCCACATCAATATCATTTAATTCTTCTTCGTTATCTTCTTGAAGTTTTTCAACCCCGGGAATCAATGGAACTTCTGCTCTCTTATCCCATATTAATTCATCTGTTTTCTCGACAAAATTTTTAATAATGCCTTTTTCTTCAGGATGTTTTTCAAAATATTCTTGCTTTTCTTTTTCAATCTCTTGTATGTCTCTTTCTATTCTTTCTGAATCTTCTCTGGTAAAAGCAGCCCTTGAGGTGAATTCAGATCTTTCTGCAGATTTAGGCTTAACAAATCCCCCATAATTTTTAGAATAACTCACAGACTTTTCCTCAGGTTGATATTGCCTCGGTTCCCTATCAGTATTCTTAACTAATTTCATTTCAATCTCTGCAATATAATTTGCAATCTCACTCGCCATGTCAGCATTAACACTTATACTATCAATACCTTTTTCAACTAAAAATTCAACCATTTTTTTATTGCTTCCAGCTTGCCCACAAATACTTGTTTCAACATTGTTCCTCTTACAAACCCTAATAACATATTCCAATTGATATAAAATAGCCGGATGCATTTCATCATAAAGATCCTGGACCTGCTCATTGCCTCTATCAACAGCTAACATATATTGGGTGAGATCATTTGTTCCAAAAGAAACAAAATCAATTCCTTCTTCACATAAATTTCTTATTAACTGAACCACTGCAGGGGTCTCTACCATTACTCCTAATTTTGAATTAGTAAAATCTAATTCTATTAAAAATTCCTTAACTTTTTTAACCTCTTCAACCAGAATAACTTGGGGCAACAAGATTCCAACAATTTTACCTTCGTCAGCAACTCTTTTCAAGGCTCTAAGTTCTGATTTTAGTATTTCTGGATTTTTAAGACCATACCTGATACCGTGCATTCCTAACATTGGATTAGCCTCTTTATTTTTTGGGGCACCTTCTAAATTTGCAAATTCATCACTTCGAATATCAGATGTTCTTACCCATATTTCTTCAAAATAATTTGAAATGTCTTTGATTCCTTTAAAAATTATTTCTTCATAATCCTTAAATTTATTAATAAAATAATTAGGATGTTTTCCAGATTCAGCAATTATTCCTTCTATTCGTGTTAAACCAACCTTTTTTATCTGAGTACTAGCTGCTCTTTTAGCAAAACTTGGAAGATCAACAATTACTTTTATTTGCGTTTTTGTTTTTGCAGTTACAGGCAATACTTCTTTTTGTATTGTCTCTGATGTTTTACCTTTGTATATTTTACCATTATAACCATCAACAGTAATGATTTCTCCTTCTTTTAATTTCATTGTTGCTTCTTGAGTTCCAACAACAGCAGGGATGCCCATCTCTCTTGAAACAATTGCAGCATGGGCAGTCATTCCCCCTTCATCTGTAACTATCGCCGAGCACCTTTGCATTGTAACAACCATATCAGGATTAGTCATTTTTGTGACCAAAATATCACCTTTATTAATTTTGTGCAAATCTTGTAAATCTCCAATAATTTTTATTTTCCCAGAAGCAATCCCAGGTGAAGCAGGAATTCCTGTTAAAATAACTTCACCCTTAATCTCTTCTGAACTCTCGAATCTTTTTTCAATAGTTGTTATAGGCCTTGTCTGAACAATATAAAGTTCTCCATTTTCAATTGCAAATTCAATATCTTGAGGTTTCTGAAAATGATCTTCTAATTTAATTGCATATTCAGAGAGCTTCTTTACTTCAGAATCTTTCAAAACAGGAGAATTAGATTTTTCCTCTCTTAATTTTACAATCTCTTTATTCCCCCCAGAGTCTCTTGTAATTGCTATTTTTTTATTTGCTATTTTTTTATTCAAAATCTCCAATTCTCTTGATACCACATAATTATCAGGAGTTATTCTTCCTGAAACAATCCCCTCTCCTAATCCAAAAACAGCTTCTACAACAACATTATCATTTTTATGAGAAGGATCTTTTGAAAAAATAACTCCAGATTTATCAGAATCTACCATTTTTTGAACAACAACTGCAAGACTTGCTTGCTCATGCTTGAATCCTTTTTTGTTTCGATAATAAGTAGCTCTTGAAGTAAATAAAGATGCAAAACATTTCCTAATATGTTCTAATAATTGTGAATTTCCTTTAACATTCACAAAAGAATCTTGTTGCCCTGCAAAACTCGCCTCTGCAAGATCTTCTGTAGTTGCACTGCTTCTAACCGCCACAAAAATAGGCTCCATAGAATTTTTTAGAATATCATGAGCACTTCCACTAATATTAATTTCTTTAACATCCAAACTTTCATAAGATTCAATAATTTCATCCTCCATCTCTTTGGGAAATTTAGAATTAATAATCAAAGCTCTAATTTGTTTTGTTATTTCATCTAATTGTTTTGTATCCTCATAATTTATGCTTTCAGAAAGTTTTTTTATTTTTTCATCTAATCCGGCTTTTTCTATAAAATAATCATAAGCTTGAGCAGTCACAACAAATCCAGGAGGAACAGGAATTTTAAGATTATAAATTTCAGAAAGATTCGCTCCTTTTCCACCAGCAACATTTCCTGAATCTTTATTTAATTCAGAGAACCATTTTATAAAATCAGGAGTTTGACTCGTCTCTTTTTTTCCTCTCATTTCAAAACAAAATTTACAAACTTAATAAAGTTTTTTGTTAGCTTCAGAGGGAAAACAAAGCCACAACTGAGGTTCGAACTCAGGACCTCTACATTTTTGAATAATTCTTAGAAATTTTTCTTATACCAATGTAGTGCTCTACCTGCTGAGCTATTGTGGCTTGAAAATAAATTGAAAGAAGTCTATATAAAATTATTTCTTCATTAATCTCAACAAAAGAAATGTTAACCATATAATCAAAAATGCTAAGGTAATAAAACCTAAAAGAACTGAAGAAAATAAAAACAATTTGACATAAAATTCACTAGAAGAAACTTTATACAGCATCAATGAAATTATAGATAAAATTCCAAAAACAATTAAATTTTTAAAAACTAAATTAATCTTTCTTTTTGTAGAACGAATCATCCGACTAGAATTTTTTGAAGCCCTCTTTTTAGTAATTTTCTTTCTCACACTCTTTTTCTTCACCATAATTTATTCAATTAACTAAACTTTATAAAGATTACTAAAAGATTATTTTTCTGCAAAATTAAAAAACCTTTTTTCTTCTTCAATAGTTTCATTACTATTCCAATCCATACCAGCTGCATAACCAGTTATTGATTTCACATTTCCAAAAGCAGAACCCAACCAAGAGAAATAAAGATTTGATGCCTCCATTATTCCAGAAGCTGATTTCCAATTAATATCTTGACCCTTGAAAACAATCGAAAAACTTAAATACATAAATAAAATCAATGCAATTAAAAATATTGCAAATAACTTATGTTTTGTTCTTTTGATTTCTATAATAATCCAAATTCCAATAATCGAAACTGCGACAATAAAAAGAGTAATTGCAACAACCATAGTTTATATTACTCAAGAGAGTATAAAAATATTTCTAATGCCCCCAGGGGGTCATTCGCCAAATTTAGTGCAATGCCCAACATGAGTATAGATTTGTGTTCGATGCCCCCGCCGGGGGTGGTTTTTCCCCTGATTTTATCCAAATCCCATGTTGGGCATGGATTTTTGTTCAATGCCCCAGGAGGGGGTTGCCCATTCATCTATTCTTCAAGCTATCTTCTTGCTTTTTCCTCTCTTTTTATGAGTATGAACTCGTTTTCATTTTTGTTAATTAACGTAAATCGTAGGAGTTTAATTAATTCTCTGTTTATTGATTACTTCTTCACATTTGTTGACAAAATCATAAGCATCTTTTTTTATTTTTTCTGCAATAGATTTTGTTGTTTGTTTTGTTATGCTATACTGGGCTATCTCTCTTTTATGTCTTGCGTCAGATAACTTCTCAATTTCTTCTTTATGAAACATTGCTGATTTAAGCAATATCAAAACATCTTCATCTAAGATTTTCTTTTTTACAAAAAATTCTTCTAGAACACATAATGTTGCTGTATGATTTTTACTTCTGTAACCTATCTTAGCTAATAAAGAGATTGCAGCAGTATACATTGCATAATATCCTGTGATAACAACCCATTCATTTGAATCATAATCTTTTGGAACTTTAAGCAAATCTCTTGCTTTTTTATTATCATTCAATTCAGAAAGAATGCTCATTGTTACAAGATTCTGCCTAGCTTTTTGTAAGAATTTATTTGCTAAATTCTTATACGAACTATCTTTTGATAATTGCCCTTGTTTGATATACCAATCAGTTTTTCTCATCTTTATACATCCAATAATAAAATGAATCTCCTCCCTTAAATATTATTCCATACAACTTTAAATCTCTCCATAGTTCAGGGTTATCTTTTTTTATGTTTGGAAATTCATGCATTGGTAAAACTATCGGAGAAAATTTAATTCCATATTTATGTTCTAATGATTTAATAAAATTATTTACTTCTTTTTCTTTAGAAGGAATACAAGTAACTATCAAATCAATATCACTTTGTTTAGTTTCAGTTCCCTTTGAATAACTTCCAAATAAGATTACTCCCCATGAAAAAGGATAATTTTCAACTTCCTGAATTGCTTTATAGATTGGTCTATGTTTTTTTATGAAAGCAACTTCTCTTTGAAGGCTATATCTATTAAAACCTAAACTATCTGAATATATGTTATTTGTATCTAGAAAGTAAACTAAAGTTTTTCCCACTTTTTTTTCTATTACAATTTCCTTTTCAACAAGGGATTTTAATGCAGAATTAACTCTCTCATAAGAATAATTTATTCTTTCTTGAATTTCTTTTATTGTCATTTCTTCAGCTTCTGGAAAGAAAGAAGCAATTATCGTTCCCTCTAGATGAGAAATTTCTAAGTCTCCAAAAATTGCACGAAAACCTTCTTCTTGTTTTCTCTTTAATTTTACCATCTTCTATCTATTGATTTATCAATAATACTACTGATTTATCAGTATTTAAAGATTTCTATAGAAAAAATTAATTAATTTTCTGTTTTTCTAACCATAAATTTTTCCCTCGCTTATAATAACTATTTCTGGTGTTGCACCCCTTATATTTGCTCCCCCAACATAATCATAAGGAATTTGTCCAATAGGATAATAATCCGTTGCTTCAATACAACAAAGATATAAGATTCATGAATATGAAACATATAAAAGTAAAATTGGAAATAGAGAAGTTGAGGTTAGGGAAGAAGGTTTCTGGTAACTAAGAAAAATCAATAGGTTTTACAACTGCATTCCCAGCATCATCCCTAATAATCAATTGATAATTTGTATAGCCGTCTCTTAACTTAAATTTAGTTTCACATTTACCATATCTTAATCTACTACATAATCTTTTCTCTCTAGTTCTTCCACGATAGTCATAACTTAAAATAACCTCATCAAAATTAATCTCAGTTATAGAGATATCAAAATATATGTAACTCAAATATCTACCCGTTCCTATTTCATAAAATGAATCGGAATTAGTAATGTTTGGGGGCAAAGTATCTACTTTAATAGTTGTAGGTTTTGATTCATCCTTACTTCTAGCCACATCTTCAACATCAAAATAATAGCTTATTTCTTGATCATTGTAAGCAATTAAATTCAAATCAATATAGCATTCATAGTAGCCTCTTGACTCTGTGCATTTATTCAAATCTAAAGCTATTGTTGGATTAAAGGTTATTGTTATATTTTTAATATTGTCCTCTCTAACTTTAACATAAAATCCAGAACCATTTGTAAAATCATTTCTCCGAGGTTCTGT
>JBDRCH010000008.1:0-45706 GCA_043821945.1 archaeon | reverse complement strand
AGTTTAGGGGATAAAATTCCTATGTTTGCTCATGAAGTTGCAATATCTACTGTTTTTAGAGCAGAGAAAACCAAGAAAGGCAAGATAAAAAAAGAATCCTGCACAGAGCTTGTTTTTTTTGATGGAGTTGGAAAGAAGGCTATTGCAAGAATTGTGCTGCCTTTTGGAACTCTGAAATCTCTCCCAAGATTAATTGACGAGAATGTTAAGAAAATTAAAAAAGAACTTCAGAATAAAGAATTACCTCAAAAGAACAAAGTTGAAACAAAAACAACTAATGCTTCTTATGTTGGGTGAATAAAAAGATGACCTCTAAAGCACTTATCCTTGTGGATTTTGAAAAAGAATGGGTAGACTCAAATTCAGATTATTTTGTAGGAGATATTTCTGATGTTATTGAAAAGACAAACAATCTTATTGATTTTTGTAGGAAAAATAATTATAAAATAATTTTTATACAACATATTGAGAAGGATTCTAATGAAGCTTTTGTAAAAGATTCTGAAAATATTGAATTAATTGATAATCTTCATAAAGAACATTCAGATGTAATTATCACAAAAAATAAAATAAGCTCATTCTTTAAAACAAATCTTGAGAAGGAGCTTGAAGGAATTCAAGAGGTAATTATTTGTGGTATTTTAACAAATTTATGTGTGAGAAGTCTTATAGAAGATTCTTATGATAGGAGTTTAAGATTAAAGTAATCAAAGATTGTTGTGTATCGCTTGATGAAGAAACACAAGAATTTACCTTCAAAGATCTTAAAACTACAAGAGAGGAAATTGAATTCCTAAATCTGAATGAATTTACAGATTAATTGCTTCATTTCCTCTTTGATGTTAGGGTGGGTCGATGTCTTCCATTTTGCCTCTTTTGTTTTTATTATAATTTAAAGGGGAAGAGAGGTCTTGTATAGAAACAATCAACGAGATATTTGAAATTCAGCCATCATGCTGTTGACCAAGACCTCTCATGTTGTCATAGTCAATTTTTAAGGGGTTATTCGTAAAATATGAATATCTCTCTTGTCTCTTTTTATTTTACAATAGTATTAGATATTTTTCCTTTATAAACGAACAGAAATAAAGATAGATAAAGAAAATAAGTATGAATCCTCTATAAAGTTATAAAAATAATGAGTATAACAAAACTTAAATAAGCAAAAAATTGTGAAATAATATGTACAATTTAATTATAGAAAACAAAGAGTTGCTCAAGATATTTTATGCCCTAATAATAGGAATTATTTGTGCTATAATTGTTATTAAAACAGACCGACTTTTTCGTCTGAGTTTTCATCAAGGAATAAGATATTTTAGAAATGCTTTTCTATTCTATGGCTTAGCTTTTTTCACAAGATATTTTATAGAAATTTTTTATAAATATAATCTAATTAGCAGAATTTATTCTTCTTTTATAGATTTTGTATTTGAATTTTTTCTTATAATGGCGGGATTCTTTTTATTATATAGTCTTTTATGGAAAAAAATAGAATTTTCTAGAGGACGTTCTTCAAGTTCATTATTTAATTTAAATATTCTTATATTTTATCTAATGGCATTTGTTATTGCACTTCTTGATTATCTATGGGGTACAAGAAGCTTCATGTTTTTCTCACAAATTGTTTTATTCACTTTTGCTTCAGGAATAAGCTATAATAATCACAGAAGAAACGGAAGGCATCATAGATTTCTAAAGTTTTATTTTATTGCAATGTTGTTAAGTCTTTTAGCCTGGCTATTAAATTCGGCTTCATTGTACTTTCAATGGAATCAAGTAATCTTAATAGGAGTTTACCTTTCCAACATAATCATCTTTTTATTATTTTTATATGGAATTGTTAAAGTCACAAGAAAATGGTAAAGAAAAGGGAACGCTTAGATGTTATCAGAGATATATTAAAATCAATTAGAGAAAATAGAAATATAAAACCAACCCGGCTTTTATACGCCTCTAATTTATCACCTCAAATGTTCAAGGATTATATCAATGAATTAATCAGCAAGGGCTTTATTAAAATAGATATTGACAAAAAAGACAAAAAAACATTTTCATTGACAAAAAAAGGAAATGATTTTCTAATGGAATATAAGATTATTGAAAATTTTATTGAAAATTTTGGATTGTAGGTAAATCCTATTTTGAAAAAATTTATATACCCCAAAAGATATATCTGTTCATTAAAAGGAGATTAATAAAATCGTATTTGAAAAAATTTGTGAAAATTGCAGTTCTTCTTTAGTCAATGCTTTTGCAGGAGGAATTTTTGGAGCGATAATTGCGATAGGAGTTATATTTTTAATCTTTTTCATAGCAGCAGTTTATGTATATCATTCTTTAGCATGGATGACTATTGCGCGAAAATTAAAATATAAAAATGCGTGGTTAGCATGGATACCTATAGCAAATATTGCAATGATGTTGCAACTTGGAGGATTTCATTGGGCATGGGTATTTTTAATCTTAATTCCGATCTTTGGATGGTTAGCATTACTTGTAATGTTCATTATTGCAACATGGAGAATTTTTGAAAAAAGGAAATATCCTGGATGGTTTAGTCTGTTTATTATTATTCCCAAAGTCGGAGGAATTCTCTATTTGATAGCAATAGGATTTGTAGCATGGCAGAATAAAACTAAAACATCTACTCAAAAAAAATCTTCTAAGAAAAGATAGTTTCTTCTTTATTTTTTATTAAATATGAAAACTTCATCAATTTTAGTTTTTAATGCTTTAGCAATATTGTGAGCAAGTTGAAGAGAAGGGTTATATTTTCCTTTTTCAAGAAAAACAATTGTTTCTCTTCGAACTCCAACCTTGCGTGCAAGATCTTCTTGAGTCAAATTATGTTTTGCTCTAAATTCTTTTATTCTTGTTTTCATTTCAAATCTCCTTGTTATTATAATAAATCCAGAAGATAAGAAATAAAAGAGCCATTCCCCCAATTGTAATGCCCATTGCTTGACTTACATCTCTAAAAAGAATCAAATCTTCAGACAAAAATCCAATTCCTAACAATAAATAAAGTGAAACATAAAATGCCCTTGAACTTGCTTTGTCAATTACTTTTTTATTTCTTTCATCTTTTATGGGATATCCCTGTTTTAGATCTCTATTTCCTCTTCTAAAAACAAAAATAGCAAAACCCAGTATTGTAATTGATATAAGAATTCCCACAATTCCTCCAGTAACATTTCCATTTCTAAAAGATTGCGTTGCAAATAAAGATCCTGTTGAAATTACAAAAAGGCTTACTAGTAGTATTGCAAATAATCTTATTCTTTCTGTTCTCATTGTATTTTTCTTCTTCATTTTTTAACCTCCTGAATATTTAGTTAATTATATCAAACATATTATTAGATTTAACTAACTTTATGTTAGAAATATATAGCTAAGACTATTTAAATGTTTTGTTTTCAAAACATTTAAATCCTTTATTATCTAAGAATATATATGAAAAAAGATTTTTATGATGTAGCAATAATAGGTCGAGGAATTGCTGGTTTATCTGCTGCAATGTATTGTAGAAGATTAAATCTCAATGTTATTGTTATAGGGGATAAACCAGGAGGAACTTTGATTAATGCTAGTCTTGTTGAAAACTATCCTGGATTTAACAAAATTTCTGGAATTGGATTAATGAAAAAAATTTTGAATCACACCCAAGAGTATACTCCTAAAATTTTAGAAGGTAATGTAGAAGAGATTTCAAAGATTAAAGAAGGTTTTAGAATTAAAACAAAAAAACAAAGGATAGATTCAAAAACAATAATTTTTTGCACAGGTTCTGAATTGAGAAAACTTGGAATTCCAGGTGAAGAAAAATTTGCAGGAAAAGGGGTTCATTATTGTGCTCTCTGCGACGGATTTTTTTATAAAAACAAAGAGATCGCAATAGTTGGAGGAGGAGATTCTTCTGTAAAAGAGGCTTTATTGCTTTCAAAATACGCAAAAAAAGTTTATCTCATTTCAAGAAGTAATCTAAAACCAGAACCAATAAATTTAGCAAAATTAAAATTAGAAAAGAAAATTGAGATTATTGAAAAAACTTCAATCAGAGAAATAAAAGGAAATAAATCTGTAGAAACTATTGATCTAGGAAAAAGAAAATTAAATGTGGAAGGAGTCTTTGTTGAGATAGGAAGAGTTCCTCTTTCTTTTTTAGCTACTCAAATAGATGTTAAACTCAACAAAAACAAAGAGATAATTATAGACAAAGAATCTCAAACAAATATCCCTGGAGTGTATTCAGCAGGAGATGTCACAGATACGAAAATTAAACAATCCATAACAGGAGTCGGAGATGCTGTGAAAGCGGCTTATTCGGCTTATAGATATATCCAAGACAAAACATTAGATTATTAGATGATAAAAATAAAAAATCCAAAGGTTGTAATTTTTTCAATAATTGCTCTTGGTTTTATTTTACTAACTTTTTTAGTTAATTGGATTTTTATAATTGGTGCAGTAATTTTGATGATTTTAAATCAAAAAGAATTAATGAAGTAATTATCTTCCTAATCCTTTTAATGTTCCACTTATTTTCTTAACTTCTATCTTTTCAGGCCACACACAAAATGAAGCTCTTACAGAATTTACAGCTTTTTGATTCACACAAATTATTGCTGAACTTAAATTAAACTTAATCCAACTTAAACCTGCTTTTGACATTCCTAAAATCCCTATAAAATCAAGGATAGCTTTTTCAACATTTGTTTTAAGATTCTTGCCTTTGATTGACAAATACCTCTTGTTTTCTCGCATTGAAGGTTTAAGTGCTTTCATATTTTAACATAGATCTTTTAGAATATAAATGTTTATATTTGAATAAACATATTATTATGTGTGATAAGAGAAGATTATAAATGTGAACCTAATTGTAAGAGTAAATCAGGGGATATCTATTGGGATAGGCATCCAAAATGTGTCCATGATTGTGAATTAGCTAAAAAAAACTATTATATTTTTGAAAATTGTATTGAAAGGAAATGCCTCAAAGAAAAAGAAGAATAATTCTAATCACAAAGTTTATTAAACTAATTTCATTAACCCTATAAAAGAGGAATTAGAAGATGGAAATACACACAATTGGAGGATTTAATGAAGTTGGAAAAAATATGACTTTGGTTGATCTTGGAGATGATGCTGTTATTTTTGATTGTGGACTTTTTCTTCCTGCTGTTGTAGAATTACAAGAAGAAGAAATTCAACCTGAAACTTATTCTGAAAAAAAATTAAGAGGAATCGGTGCTTTACCAGATGATATATCTCTTGATAGATTTGGATTAAGAAAAAAAGTCAGGGCGATTCTTTTAAGCCATGCTCATTTGGACCATCTAGGGGCTATTCCCTATTTAGCTTATAGATATAACTGCCCAATTATTGGAACCCCTTTTACTATTACAGTTTTAAAAAAGATTTTAGAAGATGAAAAAATAAGAATCCCAAACAAGATTATAACAGTAAATCCAAATTCTTCTTTCACAATAAAAGGAAAAAGAAGGAACTACCAGGCTGAATTCATAAATATAACTCATTCAACAATTCAAACATCTATGATTGCATTGCATACGCACGAAGGGGTTGTTTTGTACGCAAATGATTTCAAACTTGACAACACTCCTGTTTTAGGTCTTCCTCCAAATTATAATGCACTAAAAAAAATTGCAAAACAAGGTGTAAAAGCTCTGATTGTTGATTCACTCTATTCTGGAGCAAATAAAAAAACTCCTAGTGAAAAAGTTGCAAGAGCTCTTCTTGAAGAAGTTTTACTAACTATAAAAAATGAAAAGTCCGCCATATTTGTCGCAACTTTTTCATCGCATATTGCAAGATTAAAGAGCATCGTTGATTTTTCAAAAAAGCTTAATAGAAAAACTTATGTTATTGGAAGAAGCATGAACAAATATATCTCTGCTGCCAATGAAGTTGGAATGTGTCCTTTTAAAAGAGATATAATAATTGGAAGTTATAAAAAACAAGTTGAATCAATTCTAAAGAAAGTTGCTAAAGATAAACAAGGATCTTTAGTAATATGCACAGGACATCAAGGGGAACCAGGAAGCATATTAGACAGATTATCCCGAAAAAAATTACCATTTGAATTTAGTCAGAATGATAATATTGTTTTTTCTTCAAAAACAATTCCTGCTCCTGTAAATATTGCAAACAAAGAAAACATGGACAAAAGATTAAGAAAATGCGGGGTTAGATTATTTGATGAAGTTCATGTATCAGGCCATGCTGGAAGAGAAGACCTTAGAGATTTACTGTCAATTGTAAATCCACAAAATATAATTCCTTCACATGGCTCAACACAACAACTTACTCCAATGATTGAGCTTGCAAGAGAAATGGGTTTTCAGGCAGGAAAACAATGTCATCTCATGCAAGATGGACAAAAATTAAAATTGTAGAATGGCAGATATAATAATCATAGAAGGATTGAAAAGAGCATTAGCCAGAGGACAAAGTCTTGAAAATGCGATGCATAGTTTTTATAATTCAGGTTATACAACAGAAGAAATTGAAGAAGCTGCAGATGCATTACAAAATATCAAGGTCAAACAAATACCACAAACACAATTAAATAAATCATCTCCTCAAAGAGTTTCAAATTATGGACAAAAGAAACAAAAGCCAAGATCAACAAGGAAAGTAGCTATTGTTCTTTTATTAATGTTATTAACATTGTTATTAGGAACAATAGTGTATCTTTTTTTATTCAAAGGACAAGTACTAGATTTTATTGATACCTTGGGATTAGTTTAATATGAATGTCTATCAACCTTTAGAAGATTCTTATTTAATGTCGAGAATTTTAAAGGAAAGACTCCCTCAAATTTTAGATAAAAATTCTGATTTAAAATTTTTAGAAATTGGTGCTGGCTCTGGAATTCATCTACAAACAGCTTCGACTTTGGGCGTAAAGAAAGGGAATATATTTTCTTCAGACATAAATGAAAAATCAGTTAATCATTGTCAATTACTTGGATTCAATTGTATTCAGTCAGATTTATTTGAAAGTATAAATAAAAAATTCAATATTATAATCTTTAATCCTCCTTATTTACCTGAGGAAAAAAATGAACCAAAAGAATCTCAAGTTGCAACAACTGGTGGGAAAAAAGGTAATGAAATAATCTTGAGATTTTTGAAAGATGCTAAAGAATATTTAGAAAAAGATGGAAAGATTTTTTTGATAACTTCATCCTTAGCTGAAAAAATTGATTTTAATAAACTTGGTTATGAAGCAAAAGAAATTGGATGTGAGAATCTTTTTTTCGAACGATTATGTTTGTTTGAGATAAGTGAGAAAAAATTTTTTGACGAGTGATGTTCATGAGAGAAGTAGTATAATCCAGTAACGAGTGAGCTCATGAGCTGAGGTTATGTATTTGGGAGATAAGAATTAATGAGTTATAAGAAAACATTGCTGCCCATTTAATTCTTTTTAATCCCTGATAAGGTCTCCCACTAATAAATAATATATTGTGTTCATTATGTCAACCAGATAATTCATTATCTGATTTAGGTAATTCTGTGTATTTTAATCTATGAAGATTTAATATTTTTCTAGCAATATCTGCTTCTTCCTAATTTTTGCCTGGAAAAATACAGAGCCTTTTATTGGATTAAATTTTGTCATTTTATTTTTTAATTTCTTAGATTTATAAAAATTATTATCTTTTTAAGAATTGTTGTGATCAATTACCTCTTAACATCTCTCCAACTTGTTTTACTCTTTTTCATCTGTTTTAGAATTTCAAAATGATCTTCAAAAACAGTTCGCTCTATTTGATAAAAAATTCCTGTTGGAATTTTTTTAGGTGTGTTATAATCAAACTCCTGGGCTTTTTTCCATGCTTTTTCAAGATTTGTTTTATCGTGTCCTGATTCTTCAAGAGAATAAATTTTATCTTTATAGTTTACATTTGGATGAAAAATCAAACAAGGTTGTATAACCTCTATGAATGCAAAACCCTTGTGTTTTAATGCCTGTTTCAAAACTTCTTCGACTTGTTTGACATCTGCAAAAACTCTTGCAACAAAAGTAGCCCCACAAGCAAGCATTAACTTTATTGGATTTAATGGGGGTGTGCTTACTCCTTGAGGAGTTGTCTTATCTTTAAATCCTATTTCTGTTGTTGGTGTTGGCTGTCCGACTGTTAAAGCAAAAACTTGATTATTATGAACAATATACTTAAAGTCTGAATTATATCTTGCGGCATGAATTAAATGTTCTGCTCCTTCTGCATATGCATCACCATCACCTGAAAATCCAAATACTGTTAAGTTAGGATTCCCTATTTTCAATCCCAAACAAGTTGGTAAAACTCTTCCATGAATAGTATGAATTCCATTTAGATTAATACCATCGAAAATTTTTCCATGACATCCAATACCAGATACTATTGCAAAATCATCTTGTTTTTTTCCTTTTGTAATTTCTTGAGTTATTACATTTTTCACACCTGCCAGTATTTGAAAATTAAAACATCCTGGACACCACGAAGGTATTTTTGTTGTGTTTAGGTTTGTGGTCATTTTAGTTTTTTGTTTAAATATTTAATTAATTCTTTCCTATGAGTTTTCCATTCTTCTTTTAATAAGCCATAAACATTTACATCATGAATTTTACCTGTTGACTTTGGTCTATGAGCTTTTCTTAATGTTCCTTCTAATTTATATCCTAATTTTTTTAACATAGTATTAGAAGCTTTATTAGTAGTAAATGCTTTTGATGTAAGTTTTCTTAATTTAAGTTTATTGAATGCGTAATTATTAACTGCAATTTTAGCTTCTGTTATAAAGTGATTTCTCCAATATTTTTTTGCAATCCATGAACCTGTTTCAGCAGTTTGATCCCGTAAATTAATTTTATGTAAACCTGTTCCACCTATGACTTTTTTCTCTGATTTTAATTCAATAACAAAATTATAACTTTCTTTTTTCTTTTTTCTTGATCTTTTTATACAATCATTTATCCACCAATCAGCGTCTTTTTTCTTATAAGGATATGGGACAGTTGTAAGATATCTTGATACTTTAATATCTTTTATTCCTTCTACAATGTCTTTCCAATCGCTCTTTCTTGGATATCTAAGTATCAATCTTTTTGTTTCTAATTTCATTCTAAAACTTAAACCTCTTCTTTAATTTATTCCATCTTGGAATTAATATTGCGATAATTGAAATAATTAATCCTAATAACAATCCTAAATCATTATGTTTATTACTAATTATTCTATGAATAGAAACAACAATTAAAACAGCGGCTGCAAAAATGAAATAAGGAATTCTCCAGGTTTTATTTTTTTCTATAAAAAAGTAAAGGATATACAAACAAAACGAGACTATAACAAAATGCATTGAAGCGTCGAAGAGAATCTCACTTCCGAAGAATTCCATTGGAATAAATTTTAAGAGTAAAAGACCAATTGTCATAATCATTGCGGTTAAGATTATTTTTTTAAGCTGTTTATTCATTTCCATCTCCTTTCTATTTCTTTTTTTAATTCATCACATAAAAAAGGTCTTCCATCAAACCTCAAGATCTTATTTTTGCTTTCAAAGAAAATTCCTGTTTTTTCAGCAATTAAATCTCCTAATTGAGCAGATTCATTATTTTCAATTAAAATCAAATTTTCTGATTGTTCTAATTCTTTTTTAACACTAATTGGAAAGGGTTTTAGATACAGAATCTGCAAGACCTTGACATCTAAATCTTTAATTGCGTCAAGAATTGCTCCTTTTGTTGAACCCCAGCAAACAATTAGATTTTTACTATTCTTTTTTCCATGAATTTTATAAGTTTCAAATTTTTGTGACTCTTTTCTTATATCATCCATCTTATTCATTCTCTCAGTAACCCTCTTTATAATTATCTCAGATTTATCTGAAGTTAAAATTCCTTTTGAACTTTCATTACCACTGTGTCTTGCTAATTTTGTTGTTTTGGGTATTTTAATTATTTTGGAAACTTGATCTGTTGTATAACTACTCTCTCCTAAATGTTTATCACTAATTATTATAGAAGGGATCTTGTATTTTTCTGCAAAATAAAATGCCTGATTTGTCAATTCTTCTGCTTCAACAGAGTCACCTGGTGCAACAAGCAATCGTGGAAATTCTCCATGACCTGCGCATCTTGCTGTGTTTAAATCTCCTTGAGAAGTATAAGTAGGGACTCCTGTTGCGGGTCCAGGTCTCTGAGCAAGATATAAAACAAATGGAACACTTATCATCCCAACCAAACTTAAAGTTTCTGTCATTAAATCAAATCCCCCTCCTGAAGTTCCTGTCATTACTCTAGCACCAGTAATTGCAGAACCCACAGCAGCATTAACACACGAAAGTTCATTTTCTAATTCAAATGTCAAAAGGTTATCCTTGACTTGCTTTTCAGCTAATTCTCTCAAAACCCCTGTTGCAGGAGTCATAGGGTATGCATAATAAAGATCCAATCCAGATTTTACAGCTCCTTCAGCAACTCTTTGACTTCCATTTGAAAAAAATAACTTATTCTTTCTTGAAATCACCTTGCAAACTTCTTGAGTTTCTTCATTATATCCTTTTTTTGCTTCAGCTAGATTTTCTTCAAATCTTTTCTTCAAATTTTTGAGTTCCTCTTCAAGAATTTTAAAATTAATGCAAAGAAGTTTGAAAAGCCTTCCAGCATAATACATATTTTCTTTATGCCCCTCTAAGATAATTCCCCTTTTTTTTAAGTCAGAACTGTGAATCTTTTTTGTGTTCTCATCTAATGCCACTAAAATATCTATTTCATGATCATTACTATTTACTGGTTCTTCTGAAAAAGTTAATACATTAAAATTATGCCCTCCACGAATTAGAGACTGATAATCTCTTGAATAAAAAACATAATAACCTTGTTTAACCAAAGCTTCACCTAAAAGATGTGTAAGTATATTTGGTCCTTGCCCTGCTGCACCTCCAAAAAGAATGTTTATCCTCTTCATCATATAAATAAAAAAATAGGGTTAATAAACTTTATTTAAATGTTGGGAGAATTATAAAGATTAGTAAAATTTTTATAGGCTTAATTTAAAGGTGTATGCCTCAGACATTAATTCTGAGAATAAATAATGAAAAGAAATTTTAGTAATGAAACATTATATGAATGTCTTAGGAAAGATTTTGGATTTAAAAAGTTTAGACCATGGCAAAAAGAAACTATTATTCAAGATAATTTTTTTCCATTCTCAAAACCCCTTCCAGACATCTATCGCAGAAGTTAATTCAGAAATTGTAACTTCACCATTATTATATTTTGTAATAAAAAATATTAATTCTTTTATGTCAACTTTTCCGTCACAGTTTAAATCAGCTTCGTGAAGACATGAATCTCCAGAATAATATCCATTGTTGCAAACACCAGTAGTTTTCAATCCCTCACACCAGCACTCGGTTGTAATCTCACCTTCACCACAAATGTTAGTTCCAAATGGTGCGATAGTAAGGGGATGGGGGTAAATATAAGGTGTGTAGCCAGGTTTTTCTGATAATATATAATCTCTATTCAATATAACATGTTCTGAAGCAATATCAGTGGCATATGCACTTTGAATTCCATTAAGTGCATTATCCCAAATGTAAATCGGCTCTGAAGTCTGAGATGATGTAAAACCAGTATCAAACCCAAATCCAGGCTGGTCTCTACAAGGATATCCAGTTGGGATTGTATTCCCATCACATGATTGAAAACCATCACAAGCACTCTGACACCCACTGCAAACCCCTTCCTCTAATCTTTTTATGTCAAACTTTACAAGAGAATTAAAAAATTCAGCAGCATTATTATCAATGACATTATATGCAAAAATCCCTGTACCCCCTCTAATAGTAATTGCACTATCTGAATTCCAATTCATGTAAGAGCGATGGAAATTATTATTATATACTTCTAATACTCTTGGTCCTCTTAAACGTTGATTTGTTTCATATCCATGTGTAAAAAGTCCTGTATCTGTACAATTATTGTATCGATAGGTTAATCTCGCACCGCCCATAACATCTGCACTTGTTCGAGATACAGTATCTGTTGCACCAATAAATTTAAATTCATTGTCTTCTAAGAATATACCATCATTTGTTCCATATGAATATGATGAACAAAAAGAATCATCACCATAACTTGTTGAACATGATCCTTCTCCATCATAACTTGCAGAATCTATCCACATAGCCTGTGATTTTAATAAGAATTCATTGTTATCTATCAAAAAACTTCCAACTTTGCCAATGCCGATCCTTAAAATTCTTCCAGGAGCACTTCCTGAACTAAAAAACTTCATATCATGCAGCCTAAAACTTTTTCCTGAACCGCTTACGTAAAAGAAACCAAAAGTATCAGAATAATCCTTCATATCTATTGAAAAATCACTAATATCAATATTTTTTCCTGCAGTGAGCTTTATTATCATTGGTACTCTTGGTTCAAGTCCCCAACCTCCCTGAGTATTTGGAATAATTATAGTCTTATCAATTCCAGAACCTTTTAATTTAATGCTTTTATCAATTATTCTTACAGCTGCCCTGTCTGCAACCAATGTTTCCCATGTACAACTTCCAGCAGGAACTTTGACAGTATCGCCAGCATCAGCAGCATCAATTGCAGCCTGAACATCTGTTTGCTCGCAAGAACAAGCCTGGATTGTTGCTGAATCAATTATTTTATACTGCTCACCCCCGCCACAAACCCCTCCATCAGAAACAAACTCAAATGCGCCAATATCAGGAGCATCCCCGTACAAGACCCTTCTTCCAGTTGAATCCTTATACAACCAGATAGGGTCGTTGTCATTCCAAGTCACTTGAGAAGTTAATGTTATTGTATTTGTATCATAATCAATTGATTTAATCTGAACAACATTATCAACAGAACCAATCGCAATCCAGTCAGCTTGAACAACTGCACCGCCTCCTGCACCATTACCCCATCCATCTTGAAAAGGATATGCATTATCTACAATAAGTGTTACTGAATCTGAGCCTGCTCCATTTGTCTGTGTCAAATATGATCCTTTATTAATACATGGAGAATCAGACATTAAATTAAAATCATATTGATCTGGATTAAATGGGTCTGGTGTTCCGATTATATCAACAAATTTAGGATCACCATATACTCCCAGCCAATTGCCTCGAATTTCTTGGTCATCGGGAACAGACCAACCACCTTCACTACTGTCATAAGATTCTATGATATCCTCACCAGCTACTTTTGCGTTTTTGTTTTGGTAAAATAGATTGTTGGCAATAAGAGTATCAAGAACTCCAGCAACCTCATCTACAACAATTGCATGTGTAACTTGCGTTCCAAAATATTCTTTTCCTTCAGTAGCTAAGCTATTCTCATAATATCCACAATACCAAAAAGTATTATGGTAAATTGAGTTACGATATGCACTGTTGTCACATGCACCATGAGCATAATCAACATTAATCCCAACTATATATGTTCTAGCAAATTCATTGAATCTAACAATAGTATAATCCTGGCTTAAAAGTAAACCAACACCGCTTGCGTGATTTACTTCAGATGTCTGCCCACCATATGCAATGCGATTATTTTCCACAAGGTTGTGCTCTGCATGGCCATCCATTCCAATGAGATACAAAGTCCTATCACCATATAAAGTACTGTTTATTTCAAACCAATTTTCATTATGTAAATAACAATTACGCAGGACATTAAAAAAACCCATCACTCCAAGAGCATGGTGTCCTCCTGAATAAAAATGGCACTCCTCTATAACATTATCATATGGCTCACTATATGTGCCCTGATCCCATCCAATCTCAAGCGGAATGTTTTTATCATCATCATTATAAAAATTTCCATACTTTGCAAAAGTAGAATGATGAATCCAATTATTATTAGCACTACCTTTCAATGCAGACCCCCACCAATTTGAATTTGCATCATCATACATTCCAATAAAGCTACAATATGCAATTTCATTATATCTTGCTCCACCTGACATATACATGTGTTTATAGAAATTCGTACAATTAATTCCTTTAATAGTTATGTATGATTGACCATCACCGAGATAAACACAATAAGAAAAATTATAATCACCGATTAGCTCAACTGATTCTCCATTATATGCTTCATAGGTAATCCGATTACCTGCAGCTCCATTATTTGTTGGGTTTATTCCTCGACTAGTAATTAAATAACTCCCGCCCCGCATATTAACAACATCCCCTGCCTGCGCATTTTGATTAGCTGTTGCAAGCGAACAAGGTGTGTTTATATTAGTGCAAGAACTCCATAAAGCAGTTCCAGTTGGAGAAACATAATAATCAGTTGCACTAACCAATCCAGAAACAAAAACAATCATTCCGATCAATACTAAAATTAATCCCCTACCCATTTTTCCAAATATTTATTGCCTCCATTAAATCTGAAATCATGACACCTTCATTATTCTTCCATCTGCTGATGTATGCAATCAATTCAGAAATTTCAACTTTTCCGTCACAGTTTGTGTCTGAATCATGGGCGCATGAACTTCCAGAGAGATATCCATTATTGCAAGTTCCTGTTGTTTTCAATCCCTCACACCAGCACTCGGTTGTAATTTCACCTTCTCCGCAGATATCTGTTCCAAATGGCGCGACAGTTAGGGGGTGTGGGTATTTGTAGGGAGTGTAAACAAATATCCAATTATCATCCCCATCGCACCTGTAAAGTTTCCTTGTGTCAATTTCCCAATAACAATCGTCGTCTAAACATGATGCACTTCTATATCCTGATAGGTCATAATAAAAATTCAAAGGCGATTCCAACCCACCTTCTCCATCACCATCATCCCACCAGCTTGTATCTTCTTCAATGTAATCACCTTTTATTGTAGTGGCACTATCTGAATGTCCTCCTATCATAAGATTTTCAGGAAATGAAAATGTTCCTTCTGTTCTTCCTATAATCAAAGCACCAACCGCATCTCCGGTTTCCCAGGCACCTGCTAAAGGTGAACGTGGAGTAGCAGTGATACTTGTTGTAGCACCACTTGTCTCTCCTATAATACTATCGCCACTGATTGGTGTATATGTTCCTCCGCTAGTGTATGATAGTATGTCAGATTCCTCATATCTTGAGGCTATACCTTCTGCATCAACATTATTCCACATATACCCATTTTGTACTTCATCGCCACCGTCTGATCCATCACATACAGAAACTGTACAACCATCATGCTCTTCTCTGACCTTAATACCTGGATTTGATGAAGCATCAATTATGTTATTAAAGATAATGCCTGTACCTCCTCTATAATCGACAAATTTGGCTTTCCCACCTCCTCTTTCGCCATTGTTTTCATATACTTCAAACGCTACATTACCTCTATTTTTAGTGTCTCCATGAGCTTCAACAAAGCCGTCGCCATAAGCATTATTTGCTACATTATGTCTAAAGACCCATCTCCCTCCATTACCAGATCCTAAAATTATATATGGATCATTATTAAAAATATTGTCTTCGATATACATATAGTTAATAGTTCCAAGGTTGCCAATAGCAGGGAACAGAGTCCAGGATATTGCATCCTTACCACCATTTCCAATATCTCTCTTGTTCCCTTCAAAATGATTATTGTCAATTAGTCCAAAAACCATACCATAATTCTGAATAGTATATCCTTCGGTTGTAGGCAACACATTATGAAAGTTATTATTATGTATCCTAAGATTATATAATGGCTCTATAGAAAGACTATTATATATATAAACAGTAGCTTCGCTTGAGTTAGAAGCCAAAGTCAATCCAGAAATATCTATATCTTTATCGCCTGATACGCTAATATATATTAATCTATTTGATGCACCACTCGTAATGACTGTATTGTCTATACAAGCACCAGGACATCCAGAAGTTTGGCCTTTTAAAATAATTCCTTTATTAATTAAAACTTGTTCATCCCAAACGCAACTCCCAGCAGGAACATTAACAGTCATCCCATCATCTGCAGCACCAATCGCAACCTGAACATCTGTTTGTTCACATGTGCATGCTTGTATATTTGTTGAATCAATTATTTTGTATTGATCACCTGGCTGGCAAGTTACTGAATCAGAAACAAATTCATAAGCCCCAATGTCCCATCTTGCCTCTAATGGTCGAGCAACTCCTTTTTTATCAGTGTTAAAAATGCTATTAAGATTAATACCTTTATCAATAACATCAACACTTAGGGAGGTCTGCATAAATTCAGAATCAAGCTTAGGATCACCTTTATTTTCATTATTTCCAGGTCCATTAATATTTTTCCAATCATTTATATCTGTATAGAATGACCCACCCCAATTTGTTCTAAATCCATCCAGATGAGAAGAATAATGCAAATTAAAATCAATATCCCCTTCATTTTGATTTGTGTTTTCCACTGACATTGTAGTTCTTGCATTTTCATTCCAGATTATATTGTTTTTAACAATTGCATAATCGTCTGATATCCTAATTCCAATACCATCTGGATTTGTTTTTTCCTGTGCAATTATATTATTATAAATCTCATATCTACAAGACGAACCTGGTTTTTGGCAGTATAAAATTATTCCTGCATTGGAAATTTTGCCATGTATAATATTATTATAAATTCTATTTATTCCATAATCCTTTGCAACAAAATTATCATTATCAGGAACATTTAAAAAAAATCCTTGTGTTGAACTGTCTTTTGTGCTCAAAAAATCATTTCCATATGCTGTAAAATTCGCACAACCCATCATCTGAAGACAATCAGCATGATTATCTGTTTGATTCCATCCATTTCTCATGACAATAGTATTATTTGAAAGAATGATATTATCAGAGTTTCCAATTTTAAAACCATCTGTTTGTACATTCCACGATCCATCATCAGTTGTAATAAAATTATTTTCAGCAGAACAATAATCACAATGCTCAAAATGAATTGCCATTTGACCTAAACCTGAAGAATCTTGAATAATATTTACTTTATTGTTCCTTAAAATAATTCTTTGACATTCGCTATTTTGCGCACAATGAATATAAATACCGTCTCCGGTACTTGCTGAAATCCAGTCGTTTATGTTAAAACCTTCTATGATCATATCAGTAGTACCACCCAAAATTTCAATACCCCTCTCCCTTATTTTTTCTCCATCAATTTTTACCAATTCTCCCTTTTTAACTTTTAAAACAACTGGATTTCCTTTTGTTCCACTATCTTCATTTGAGATTATTATCTTTTCCTTATATGTTCCAGATCTTACTTCTATTATTTCTCCACCATTAAGATTAATATTATCAAAAACACTTTGAATTGTATTATATACTATTAATGAACCTGTTCCACAGGTTCTAGTTTCTAAATTATAATCAGTATCAAATGGTTGAGAACATTCAATAGCATTATTATCAACATAATAATTCCCAGCACTTACAAAACCCGAAGCTAAAACAATCATTAATATCAGAATAAAATAATTCCCTCTTTTCATTTTATTAATAAGAAATTTACATTTAAATATATTCTTATTTTAAGAAATTTTATCTTAATAGATTATACCTAATCACAATCAATTTTATATATCCTCGGATTATTCAAAAATTATAAAATTAAAATATATTTAAAATGACTAAATTTGCACACATATCAGATGTACATCTTGGGGGATGGAAACAAGAGCCACTGCAAGAATTGAATTTTAAATCATTCAAAAAAGCTATGGATATTTGCATAGAACAAAGATTAGATTTTATTTTAATAGCAGGGGATTTGTTTGATTCTGCATATCCGGGAATTGAAATTCTTAAAAAAACATTTTCTGAATTTAGAAGGCTCAAGGAAGCAGGAATCCCTTGTTTTATTATAGCTGGATCACATGATTACTCTGTTTCTGGAAAGACTTTTTTAGATGTTTTAGAAAATGCAGGATTCTGCAAGAATATTTTTAATTTTACTGAAATTGATGGAAAGATAATTTTAGAACCAATTTTATACAAAAGTGTTGCACTTTATGGCTATCCAGGGAAAAAGTCGGGATTAGAGATACCTGAATTGAGAAAAATAAAAATAAACGAATCACCCGGAATGTTCAGAATTTTTGCATTACATACTACAATTGACAAAGCAAAAGGAACTCTTCCAATTGATGCAATTGAAACAGACCTATTACCTTCAGCAGATTACTATGCTTTAGGGCATTTGCATATTGATTTTCAATATCAAAACTTCGTTTATCCAGGACCATTGTTTCCAAATAATTTTCAAGAATTAGAAGATTTAAATTATGGAAGTTTTTACATTGTTAACACTGAACAAAAAGATCCATTGAAGAAGGTTGAAATAAAAATTAAAGAAGTGGTCTCCTTGAATATTAAAATAAAAGATGCTCTTCTTGCAACACAAAAAATAATTTCTGAATTAGACAAGAACGATTTGAAAGATAAGATTATCCTTTTAAGACTTAGCGGAGAATTAGAAAATGGAAAAAATTCAGATATAAAATTTCATCAAATAGAAGAATTTGCAAGGGAAAAAGGGGCATATTTTTTGTTAAAGAATACTCATGATTTGAACACCAAAGAAGTTGAATTGGAAATTGAAATAGAGAGCTCTGAAAATATCGAAGAAGAAACAATAAAAATTTATTCAGAAAAGAATCCTTCGAGTTTTAATGAATTAATTCCTGAACTGATTAATTCACTCTCCATAGAAAAACAGGAGGGAGAAACAACAGATGTTTTTACACATCGATTGGTTGCAGAAGCTAAGAAGATTTTAAAATTCTAAAGTGATACTAAAAAAAATAATACTAAATAATATAAGAAGTTATGAGAATCAAGAGATAGAATTCACAGAGGGTTCTACATTATTATCAGGAGATATAGGATCTGGAAAAACTTCTATTCTATTAGGGATTGAATTTGCTTTATTTGGTCTTCAACCAGGACAAAGAGGTTCTTCTCTATTAAAGAATGGAAAAGAAAAGGGGGGAGTAACAATAGAATTTGAAGTTGATGATAAAAAAGTAATTATTGAGAGAACATTGAAAAGAGGCAAAACAATTTCTCAAGATTATTGTTCAATGGAAATCGATGGTGAAAAAAAAGAAACTTCTGTAACTGAATTAAAAAATAGGATTCTTGAGTTATTGAACTATCCGAAAGAGTTTTCTAAAAAACAGAATATCCTCTACAAATTCACAGTTTACACCCCACAAGAAGAGATGAAACAAATAATTCTTCAGGATCCTGAAACAAGAATAAACACCTTGAGACATGTTTTTGGTATTGATAAATATAAAAAAATTTTAGAAAATAGCTCAATAGTAAACCTAAAGATAAGGGAAGAAAAAAGATTGACAGAGGGAATGACTTCAAATCTCGAAAGAGATAAATTAAATTTAATTTCAAAGGAAGAAGAAGTTGTATCAAAGTCTGACAATCTTGTTTTGATCCAAAAAGAGCTTTTTTTAAAAAAAGAAAAAAGGCAAAAAACAGAAGAAGAAAAGCAGGAGATTTACAAAAAGATAGAAGAAAAAAACAAACTTCAACAAGAGATTGAAAAAACAAATATAATGATTTTAAACAAGAAACAATCTCTAATTGATAATTCAAAATCAATTGAACAACTTAAAATTCAAATAAACGAACTGAGTGAAATGAAATATGAAGATTCAAAAATAAATGAGCTTGAAAAAGAAATAGAGTCTATTAAAAAAAATAAAAAAATATTTGATGAAAAAAAATTGACAATTTATTCGAATATAAATTCACTTGATCTTAAAAATCAAGACAATGAAAAATTGGAAAAAAAGATCTCTAATTTAGAAATTTGTCCAACTTGTTTACAAAATGTTGATGCAGTATACAGAGCAAATGTTCTTAATAAATTACATTCAGAAGTCTCTGAGAATAATAAGATAATTAATGATCTAAAAAAAGAGCAAAAAAAGATTATTGAAGATATTGAAAAAGTTACTTGGGAAATAAGCTCAAAAGAAAAAGAAATTACTAATTTAAAAATATTGAAGATTAGATTGCAAGAGGTTGAGGAAAAGAAAAAAAGAATTGAGGATATTGAAAAATTAGATTCTTCTCTAAGTAAAGATATCGAACTTTTGAATCAACATATTGAACTTTTAAAAAGTTCTGTTTTTGAATTATCCAAGTTTAACAAACTTTTTGAGGAAAAACAAAAAAAACTTGAAGAAGATCTCAGAGATGAAAGAATTGCTGAGATAAAGGTTGTAGAATTAAAAAAAGAGATTGAATTTTTTTTAACTCAAATAAAAGAATTAAAAGAAAAAATAGAAAAAACAGAAGAGATGAGGAAAAAATTAGATTATCTCTCAAAAATTGAAGATTGGCTCTCTAAAAAATTTGTTCCTCTTGTTTCTTTTGTTGAAAAAAATGTTATGATTAAACTCAAGGTAGAATTTTCTAAATTATTTGGAGAATGGTTTGGGATGTTGGTTTCTGATTCTTTTAATGTAAGGCTTAGTGATGATTTTACTCCGATAATAGAACAGCAAGATTATGAGATTGATTATGCATATCTATCAGGAGGTGAAAGAACTGCAATTGCATTAGCTTATAGATTGTCTCTTAATCAAGTTATTAATTCTTTGTTGAGCAAAATAAAAACAAGAGACATTGTCATCCTCGATGAACCAACAGATGGTTTTTCAGAACAACAATTAGACAAAATGCGAGATGTTTTGCAAGAATTAAATGTAAAGCAACTGATTATTGTTAGTCATGAGCAGAAGATTGAGAGTTTTGTAGAAAATATTATAAGATTCAAAAAGATTAATGGAATTAGTGGAAAAGAAGAATGAGATATCTAATTGGAAAAGAAAAAGAACGATCAATAATTTATTTTAATCATGCAATAGAAGAATCAAAAAAGGCAACTTGCCTTAGATCCAAATGTGGAGCAGTTATTGTTAAAGGTAAAAAGATCATTGGCAGAGGATTTAATTCTCCACCTGGAAATTTAGAGTCGCAAAGAAGATGTTCAATTAAGAAAAATGAATATCCTGAAAAAACTACTGACAAAACCTGTTGTGTTCATGCTGAACAAAGAGCAGTTATAGATGCATTAAAAAATAATTTAGCCAAAATAATTGGCTCTAGGTTATATTTTGTTAGATTAAATAAAAATGATGAATTTATGTTTGCAGGAAATCCATATTGCACTATCTGCAGCAAATTTGTTTTAGATTCAGGTATAAAAGAATTTGCTTTATGGCATAAAGAAGGGATAAGAGTTTATAATTCAACAGAGTATAATGATATTAGTTTTGGAAAGAGTAAAATCTTCTTTCCGAAAACTTTAAATAACCCCTTTACTCAAAAATATTATAAATTCTAAAAGGATTATTCTAAAATTTTAAAATGGATGAAGAATTAAAAAAATCAATTTTGAAGACAGGAACAACAATACTTGGAATTGTTTGCAAAGATGGTATTGTGATGGCTGCGGATAGACAAGTTACAGCGGGAAATATCGCAATGAGAAAAAACGAGCACAAAGTTTTCACAATTAATGATTATCTTATTGTATCTGGATGTGGAATTGCAGGAGACATTCAAAGAATCCCAAAAGTCCTCTCTGCTGAATTAAAATTAAAAGAACTTAGATCAAAGTCAAGACCAACAGTAAAACAAGCTGCAAGTTTATTAAATAATATGTCTTATTCTGGAATAAGAAGACCTTCTGTTATACCTCAACAAGCAGGATTTTTAATAGCAGGTTTTAATGAAGATCAAACTTTCGAACTTTATTCAATAGAACCTGCAGGAAGTGTGGCAAAGATAGATGATTATGATGCTAATTTTGGGTCTGGAATGCCTTATGTTTTAGGTTTATTAGAAAGACAATATAAGGGAAAAGACAAAACAACAGTAAAAGATGGGGTTGAATTAGCTAAAGAAGCTTTGAAATCTTCAACACAAAGAGATACTGGATCTGGTTATGGTATTGATGTATTTACAATAACAAAAGAGGGAATTAAAAAAGTGGTAACACAAGAGATAAAACCTGATTATAAAGATCAGGAATAAATCATTTTTTCATAATTTTAGAACAATGGATATCTTAAAAAATATAAAAGATCAGCTTCATGGAGATGTGACTGATGCAGGATTTGAAGGAGCAAATATAGTTCTTTATACAGATAATGAAAAATTCTTCAAAGAAGGGGAACCAAAAATAAAAAAAATAGTTGAACAAATAAAAAAGAGGATTGAATTAAGAGCAGACACAAAAATTATTCCTGACCCTGAAATTACAGAAAAGAAAATTAGAGAATTTATTCCGAGAGATGCAGAAATCACCGATGTTCATTTTGATTTTCATAGAAGTATAGTTATTATTGAAGCGAAAAAACCAGGATTAGTTATTGGCAAACAAGGTTCTATTCTTGAAGAAATACGAAGAGAAACTTTATGGACTCCTCAAGTTCAGAGATCCCCTGCAATAAAAAGTCAAATTACTGAGAACATTCGGGAAGTTCTTTATGCAAATAATAATTACAGAAGAAAATTTCTTAATTCAATAGGGCAAAAAATTTACAAAGAGTGGAACCCTGAAAAATCTAATGGATGGGCAAGAATTACTTTTTTAGGATCAGCAAGGCAAGTTGGAAGAAGTGCTATTTTATTGCAGACACCTAATTCGAAAATTCTTCTTGATTGCGGAATTGATGTTGCTTCACAGGGCTCTGACAAATTTCCTTGTTTTGATATTCCTGAATTTGATATTGCAAATTTAGATGCTGTAATTATCAGCCATGCTCATTTAGATCATGTTGGGTTGCTTCCTTATTTATACAAAATGGGCTATAAAGGACCAGTATATATGACCCCCCCAACAAGAGATATAGCAGCTTTACTTTCACTTGATTTTATTGGGGTCGCATACAAACAAGCAGCACAACCATTGTTTAGTTCAAAAGATATTAAAGAAATGGTTAAGCATAGTATTTGTTTAAACTATAATGAAGTTACTGATGTTACGCCTGATGTAAGACTTACTTTTTATAATTCTGGTCATGCTCTTGGTTCAGCGATGGTGCATCTTAATATTGGTAATGGGTCGCATAATTTACTTTATACTGGAGACTTCAAATATGGAAAATCTCGGTTGTTGGATCCTGCAATAACTAATTTTCCAAGAGTTGAATCTGTTATAACTGAATCAACCTATGGTTCAAAAAATGATGTTCTTCCTCCAAGAATTAAGGCTGAGGAGGATCTTTTAGGAATTGTTAATAGAACAATAGAAAGAGGGGGAAAAGTCTTAATTCCTGAATTAGGTTTGGGTAGAGCTCAAGAAACAATGCTTATTCTTGAAGATGCTATGAAGTCTGGGAAATTGAAAAAAGTTCCAATTTATATTGATGGTATGATTTGGGATATTAATGCAATCCATACAGCTTATCCTGATTTTTTAAGTAACAGGGTAAGATCGGAAATCTTCCAAGATAAAAACCCATTTGTATCAGATATTTTTATCAGAGTTGGATCTGCACAAGAAAGAAAGAATGTTATTGAAGGGGGACCATGTATTGTTCTTGCTACATCAGGTATGTTAGTTGGCGGAGCTTCTGTAGAATATCTTAGAGAATTTGCAAGCAATAAGAATAATTCAATTGTCTTTGTTTGTTATCAGGGAGTTGGTTCTTTAGGAAGACAAATTCAAGAAGGAATCAAAGAAACAAGAATGACTGTTGATGGAAAAGAAGAAATAGTTCAGATTAATTTAGAAATTGACACAATTGATGGACTTACTGCTCATGCTGGAAGAAATGAATTAATCTCTTTTTTCAATAATATGAGACCAAAATCAAAAAGAATAATAATTAATCACGGCGAAGTCTCAAAGAGTTTGGATTTAGCTTCAGCACTTTACAAATTAAATAGGGTTGAGACAAATGTTCCAAGGGGATTGGAAACTTTGAGGTTGAAGTAAATTTAAAAACTCTTTTTTCCTTGTTTGTTAAAGGTGGTATTATGAAAGCAAAATTAAAATTTTCCATTCATTCAAAAATTCATGGAGGTTATTTTGAATGAAACATAATCTTAAAATAACTATTATCCTCCTGAGTATGTTTTTGATAACCCAGTTTATTGGGCTTTATGTGGTAAATCATTATTCCTCGACAAAGATTATTGACGGAGTTGCAGTAGATGTTTCAGCTCCTGAACTTCCTCTTGGACTTGAATCACCTAAAATTGAAAAAGAATCAGATTATCGTAATTTTTTTTATGGGATAATATTTGCCTTTATCCTTGCTATTTCTATTTTGTTTTTGCTGACAAAGTTTAATGCAGAATTTATTTTGAAACTTTGGTTTTTTATAGTGGTCATTATTGCTTTAATTGTCTCTTTTATTGCTGTTCTTCCTAAATTTCAATATTCTCTGATAATGGTGGTTCTAATTGCCTTGCCCCTTGCATTTGTAAAAATTTATAAAAAAGGCTTTATTGTTCACAACATTACTGAATTATTCATTTACCCTGGAATTGCCGCAGTGTTTGTTCCAATTTTAAATATGTATACAATTATTGCACTCTTAGTTTTGATATCTATTTATGATGCTTGGGCAGTGTGGCATTCTGGAATTATGCAAAAAATGGCAAAGTATCAAATAAATAAATTGAATGTTTTTTCTGGTTTTTTTGTTCCTTATGCTGAGAAAAAAGTTAGAGATAAAATAAAAAAAATGAAAGAAAAATTTTCAAAAAAAGAACTGGAAAAAAAGAAGATTAAAATTAATATTGCTATTTTGGGAGGAGGAGATGTTATTTTTCCTATTATTGCTGCAGGAGTTGTCTTAAAGAGCGTACAGAATATGTCTTTTGGATTAAAGCCATTTGTTGGGGGATTTTATCCTGCTTTATTTGTTATTGCAGGAGCAACATTAGGAGTTGGTTATTTATTTTTGTTTTCTGAAAAAAAGAAGTTTTATCCTGCAATGCCATTTATCACAGCAGGAATCTTACTTGGCATGGTTTTGAGTTATTTGATTTTTTAGGCTTGGTATATCATCGAGAAAAGATTGATGAATAAAATTCTACATTATACCCTATCAGAAGAAATATCTTTTAATTAATTTCTTTTCTATAATAGATATCAACCTAGAATATAATTATCCTAATAAGATCAAAGGTATAATCTTTAGATAATTTTCTATTATGTTCTCACTATGTAAAAGTAACAAACCATAAGATTTATAAAAGGAACTTTCTAAGAAGAGATATGGAATATAAAATAACAATTGGAAATGAAAGAAAAGGCATGACTTATGAAAAAGTGCATAATTTAGCTGAGAAAGTTAAAGAGAGTGTCCATGGAGTAACAAACTATTATGTTGATTTTCTTGTTAATGAACCTCTATTGGGGTTTGAAGATTTAACTACAAAATCCACATATGCTATAATAAAATTTTGTGGGAAGTCTTTTAATCCAGCTACAATAATGTCAGAATTTTGCCAAGAGGGTAATTCTATTATAAATTCTAAATGTAAAACATAAAATGTTAGTGAAACAAGATTTAATCAATAAAATAAAGGATTATTTTAACCTTAATATCTATGAAACAAAGGTTTGGTTAGCTTTGCTCGGAAGAGGAATTGCTTCTGCGGGAGAGATTGCAGATATTTCAGGGGTTCCAAGAAGCAGAACATATGATGTCCTGGAAGCATTGGAAAAGAAAGGATTTTCAATTGTTAAAATAGGTAAACCAGTTAAGTATATTGGAGTTAAGCCAAATGTTATACTTGAAAAATTAAAAAATGATGCAAAAAAAGATGCTGAAGAAAAAATAAAGGATCTTTTAAAAGTCAAGGATACTGACGAATTTGTGAAATTAGAGGAATTGTATAAAAGCGGGGTGGATCCTATTAAGAGAGAAGATATTTCTGCATCATTAAAGGGAAAATCAAATATCTCAAGATATCTTAGGGAGATTCTCCAAAATGCAAAAAAAGAAGTTATAATCTGTACAAATGCGGAAGAGATAAATTCAAAGATGAATTTATTCAAGCAAACATTCAAAATTTTACAACAAGCTAATATAAAGATAAAAATAGCCTTATCTGGAGATAAGGAACTTATAAAAAATATAGAAAACCAATTTAAAATAAAAATCAAGATAATAAACATTGATGCTAAATTTTTTATAATTGATAGAAAAGAAATTTTATTTTATTTATCAAAAAATAAAGACAAAGAAGATGTTGCTATTTGGCTTAATTCTGATTTTTTCACACAATCTTTTACTGTTTTATTTGAAAAAGCATTGAATGGAAAATGAATTAATCATCAACAACCACAAATCCCAAAATATACATCTCTTTGATTTTCTTTTTGTTTTTCTCTTTCCAAATTTTAATGAATTTCTTAATATCAAAGATTATCTTTTCTTTTGCATAAATTCTACCTTTTTTTTCATAGACCTCTTTGTGCTTTTTTTTGAATTCCACAATATTCTCTTTGTCGTTTATTCTTGGACCTTGAATTATAATTTCAGATTTCTTTTTTAAGACAAAAAAATATCTCGCAGATTGATTATTGTTATAATTAAAACCTTTATTCTTAATTTCAAAAAAGAAATTAATTTCCTGAGAAAGATGGTTATAAAACTTTAATAATTTACTTCCTGCAATGTCTCCAGATTGTTTTTTAGTCTTTGCTTCTAATAATAAAAATTCATTATTATTTTTCTTTGAATTTTTCTTTATTTCTTCTAAGTTTATTTTTTTAATCTCAAAGAATTTTATTGAAGGATTTTTCAAGAAATTGATGCATTCTTTTTTAAAACTTTCAAAGGTTTCATTAGACAAAGCAGCCAAAGCATTTCTTTGTTTACATGTTGGGTCTATTATGATAATCGGGGATTGTAATTTAGAGTTGTTTACATCCATTAAAACAACTTGCTTATTTTTGTAATCTTTTTCGATATCTATTACAACCTTTTCTTTTTTTACTTTAGACATTGCTCGAATAAATTTAAGGAAACTTCCATAATGATATATTAACAATTCTAAAGAATAACCAGAAAATCCTTTGATATATGATTCAGCACCATAGCAATGATTAGCATAACAAAATGCTTTTGCAAGCATTATTTCTTTTGAGAGGTTTTTTTGTTTTGCCTTTTTATGAATATACTTCACATGAGAATAAGAGAGGTCTGTAATGTTCTCTGCTTGTTTTGGATTTGTTATTTTTAAAACAGGAATTATTTCAAAATATAATAAGGAGTTTTTAGTTATTTTGAAGTAATCTCTTGAACCATGAATCAAAGAGGTATCTTTTATTCCCTGAATTATTTTTTCAGTTAATTTTGAAAGATCTTCCTTATATTTTTTTGAGAATCTTAGAAATAGATCAATATCATAATTGTCTTTTTTTATCATTGTCTTTTTAGCAAAACTTCCTCCAACGAAAATTTCCACATTCAAATTGAGAGATTTTATTCTCTGCTTAAGAAGTTTAATAAGTTCTGAAAGAGAGTTTTCTATATAATTTAATTCTTTTTCAGAAGGTTCTACTTTTTCTAAAACCTGTTTTAGAATTGAATTTATTTTATTTACCATAAATATCTCAATAGAATAATATTTATAAGATTATGGTGTGACTTAATCAAAAGAAATATTAACAATCTTAAAATTTTTATATTAATTCTTTAGATCTGGGTCTTTGATTTCCTTAACATCCTTAACATTCTGTTTAAGTGTTGAAGCTAAATCAATTATATATTTTCCTTCTTCAAGCTTATAGATTAAAGGCCTATTTTTATTAAATAAATTTACTATATCAATTTCAAATTTTCCTGAACCAGCAACTCTTATTGATTCCAAATCTAATATAACTGGTGTTTCTTCGTCGACAATTCCCGCCATTTCCCTGACATCTTTCTCGATCTTTTCTTTGTCATTTTCAGGGATGACAATAGGATTTTCTCTTATTCTATCTAATTGTTCTTCTTTTATATAAAAGAAAAAATGACCTCCACAACCAGTGCATCCCTCTAATAATTCTTTACTTCCAAGAGGAATAATCCTCGAGCATTTGACGCATTGGTGTGGCATATAAGAATAAATTGTTCAAAGTTAATAAATTTAACTGATTTTTTATTTGTTCAATAGCAGTTCAATTTTTTTGGGATTTCTTTTGATCTCTTTCACAATTGTTGCGGGTCCAATTATTGTAATCGCGCCCAAATCTCCTCCTGAAAGAGCATTTGCAATTCCTTTTTTCATTTTTCTAAAAAACCCATCATTATCTCCATTAGAAACAACTGCTAACTCAATTCCTTTAAAATCTTTAACATGATCTATCATTGCCATTGTGTCTCCAATAAGTCTTGCTTCTTCATTTGTAGATAATTTTCCTTGCAATATCAAGATATTATTCCCTAATAAGATTCCCAATATTTTTCTTATTCGATGATCACTACTTAGATCTCTAATTTCTGAATAAGGTAAAAACTGAATTGAAAATCCCTTTATTATCCCTAATTTTTTATCCCCTTTTTTTCCCATTTTATATATTCCAATATATATTTTAATTTTTAAATGTTTTTAGATAACTTGAAAATAGATTCATAAAATTCTTCCAGGTTATCACCATATTTTGCGCTTATGCCTACAATATCATACTCAGGAAATGCTGCTTCAATTCTTTTTAGATCTGCTTTTCTAAGATCAACTTTATTTGCAACTATTAAAACAGGTATTTTTCTTGCAACTAAATTCCCTATAATCGTTATATTTACCTGATTATATGGATTTTCAGTTGAATCAAGAACTACTACGACAATATTCATATCATCAAGCCATTTTATACTTTCAATAACTCCCTGTGTTGCTTCTTTTGCTCTTTTTTTAGCTTCATTTTTTTTAACTTTATATTTTAAAAAATCTTCATAATCAATCTTTGTTGCAATTCCTGGAGTGTCTATTAATTTAAATATCATTTTTTTGCCTTTATACTGAATTTCGACTTTCTCCTTGAATTGAACATTTCGGGTTTCATGAGGAATTTTGCTCACACTTCCAATTTCTTCTCCTGTAAAATCTTTACAGATTCGATTAGCCAGACTTGTCTTTCCTGCATTTGGGGGACCATAGAACCCTAATTTTATGTCTTTCTTATTATTGAAGATTCCTTTAAAAATTCTGCTAAAAAAATTCTTGAATACTTTTATTACCATAATATAATTTTATTAAAAAGGTTTATTAAATTTTGTGTTATGTATCATTATACTCTTCCAGAGACTATATTTTTATCCTTCTTTAATATTTTTCCTATTGGAATCTCGGCCATTCCTGTTCTTTTTCCAGAGTGTTTTTTCAAGGCATAAACTATTTGTTCTGTTTTCCATCCAGATTTTTTTAGTTTATCGGTGATCTCTTTATCATTCAATCCTTTTTTCCTTGAGTTGTCAATAAAAGTTATTAAATTATACAAATCATTCTTATTTTTAAACAAGTAATTTTCATATTTATTTTTATACCATATTTGTAAAATAACGTATAAAGTTACTCCTATTAAAAGAATTAATATGCATATTATTATAAAAAGCCAAAAATTAAATTCTTCTTCATCTCCTTCTATTACTTCATTTATAGTAATCTCGCTTAAAGCGGGTGAGATAAAAGCAGGGACATTGATAAAATCAACGTCTTCTGTTGTAGAAAACACAATTGTTTCGGGTTTTGTTAACTTTATAAATACATATCCAGATTCTTCATTTTCTAAATAATCTTCTTTGAATTCTAAGTTTTCAATTGAAAGAATGATAAAATAAGGGTCTGATCCAAGACTTTTTTTCTCATTTATTGTAAATTGAAATACCCTTAATATTGGTTCAGAATATGATTTATATTGAGCTGAGATTTCTTCAAATTTTATTTTTGTTTCGATATTCTCTTGATTCCAGGATAATATTGATTCAATATATTTGTCTTCATCACCAATATCATAAGATCCACTTCCTATTGTTTCTAATGCGAACAAATCAATATCAGAAGGATAAAATGAAATAGATTCAGCACTTTTGGTTATCCTGAGGGAATTGGGAATATTTAATTCTAATAAATCAACCATTATTTCAGTGTATTCATCATCAAAAACTGCTGCTTCATAATTTTTCTTAATTTCTCTTAATTTCTGGTCTGTTGAATCAAGATCTAAAATAGAGTTTAGACTCTCTTCAGAAAAAGAATCAAATTCATTAAGTGTTGTCTTTAAATTTTCTATATCCTCATAAAACTCATTTATTGTTTGATTTACTATTTCTTTTGGTGAACCAACATCAATTTTAAATTCCTTAGAAGAACTTCTTTGTTTAGAGTCTGTAACAGTAACCTTAAGAGTATACTGGGCTATATCATTATAAGTGTGGGTTATTTTATTTGTTGTGCTTGTCTCTGTCTTATTATCTCCAAAGTCCCATTGATATTTTGTTATATTTTGGTTTGATTTTACTTTCACAATAAAGGATGTTTGGACAGCAGCTGCAGTTGTTAAAGGGCTTATTGATTCAATTATAGGAATATCTTCCACAAATAATAATTCTGAAAAAAGTTCTTCATTGTCTAAATTTAATTTAAAACTTTTATTTCCATATTCTGAAGACATAAAAAAACCAACTTTATCTAGGTATAATCTTTGAAAGCCTGCATTTATTTTTACTGGTGTTTCTTTTAGATCATAAAATTCTTCTTCAGTTATTCCCTGCAACCCTTTCTTATTGTAGACTACTTTTAATTCTTTGAGAGTTATTTTCTGGGATTTTCCTGAGATTATTTTTATAGGAACAACGCATCCGCTTGAACAGTCAAGAGATTCGTAAGCATTCTTAATATAATTGCTAACTTTAGAATTAAGTGAGTCTCCTTCAGGAAGAGAGTTTGAGATGTTTAATATTCCTACACTTGCAAAAGATCTTCCCTCAGCAAAGATCCTATAAGAAGTTGTTTCTTCTGCTAAAGGGAGATTATTAAATCCACACCCCAAAGATGATGAATATCCTTTTGTTTTGTATATTCCTCCAGTGCCTTCTGAATTAATGCAGACATAATAATCTTTTGATTCACTAACAGAATAATCTATATTACAATAGATTTCTTTTCCTGAAGAAATATCCTGCTTTAATAATTCACAAGAGCCTTTTTGATCACCTTGAAAATTATAAAGAGTCATCTTTAATTTTTTGTTTCCAGGGACTTCTTCTTTTACCCATGCTCCTATCTTGAAACCAGGGGATTCAAAGAGATAAACTCTTTGACAATAAGGAATATCGCCGATATTTATATTATAAGAATTTTCACTCTCATTAAAACATCCATAATTTCTCAAAAAAGAACAACTTGGTTCAGCTATTTTATTATTAACTCTGTCTGTTATTCCATCATTTAACAAGTCTATCTTTATCTGATTATAGCAAGAGGGAGAAGCATCACTTTCAATAGTAAAATCTATAGAAGTTATTGAATCAATTTCACCAGTTAATTTAAATCCCACTATTTTTGAATCAAGAGACCCAAGAGAAAAAGTTTTTGATTTCTCATTATTAGTTGCAGAATAATCTGATAAACAATTTGATACACTGCAGGTAAATTGAGAGTTCTCATTTTTGTTTAGAAATTCAATCAGGTTCATTGAATTATTGAAAGAATCTGTAAGCTGAGAATTTGAAGGATGATCTTTGAAACTTATATTCACCCATCCCCTTAAATTTCCGCTTGGACCATAAATCTTTTCTATTGAATGGGATAGATTTCCTATTTCAAAAGATGCTGAAATTGTAGCAACTAAAGAAATTACTAAAATAAACATTACAAGATATTTTCCATTCACCATCTTTTATTTTTCTCTTTTAAAGATTAAGAAAATATAAACTAAAAATATTAATGTAAAAATTACAATTAAATTGTAAAATCCAAAGAAGTTTAATTGCATTTGAGCTGAACATTGAATTGTTTTGCTTCCACCATGACATTGAGTTAATAGAGGATTTTTTACACTCATGCCAACATCATAGTGCCATAAATTATCAAAATTAGGTTCTATTGATTTTAAGAATTCAACACAACCATTATTTGTTCCTCCTGCATTTGTACATCCTAATTTATTAGACCATCCATCATTACTTCCATCTTCGGGCCAATCAATATCAATATCCCATGAAAAAGTTAAATAACCATCTTCACAATTATCATTAGTGCTTTCTTCATACACACAAGTTCCTCTTTTTGGAGCATCAGGATCATCAGGATAATCAGGGTCTTCTCCTTTAGGAGTCCACCCAGGTTTACACTCTCCTTCTCTCCACTCACATTGACATTCATAATCATCTCCACAAGTTACACCAGCAGGAGCAATTCTTTCCACACTTGCCTCATGTCTATTACAAGGATCTAAATTACACATTATTTCTTCTGTATAATCACTGCAATAATCTATATCAACACACATTCCATCATCAATAATTAATCTTAATGGGGGGCTGAATTTAGTAGGATTGCTAGTAACTAGAAAAACAAACTCTTCTTTATCACTTGTTTTTCCTAAATCTTCCTCTGTCACAGTCCATTGCCCGATGCCCCTATTTTCTTGATCAATTTGTCCTGGTATTGCATTAGTTCCAACCCTAATTTCATCATCAACAATAAGATCATCTTCATAAATTTCAAAAGTTAATTCACTTCCAGGAGAACCTGCATTTAAAAATACCATTGCTAATGTTGTTTTTCCTGGATCAATTGTATAAGGAAAAGTTATTGAGAGATCAAGATTATTTGGAGATGCCCAATAATATTCTCCTAACAATGAAATACAATTTCCATCAGGACAAGTGTATCCTTCAGGACAATCTTCATCAGTCACACATTCAGTTGAACCCTCAAAATTACAGCAAATTTTTACTGGATAATTACTAAATGTTCCTAAGTGGGCATTAGTAGAAGCTGATAAAGATAATATCTCTTCAGGATATTCTGCAGTACATCCACTACCACTAATACAAGACACACCTTCATAACAAACATCTGAATCATAATTATTTAAAGTAGGAATTTCTGCATGCGCGTTTGTTAAAGCAGACAAACCCATTATTTTATTTGAACCTGTGCAAGTAGTATCACCACTACCAAAATCACAACATAAAACATAATCATAATTTTCTTGAGAAGCGAGCTCTCCATGCGCGTTTGTTAAAGCAGACATTCCAAGGACGGCATACTCTCCTAATACACATGAATTTTTAATAGTACAACTATCAGCAGACACAAGTCCGACTGACAAAAAGATTGATAAAAACAATACACATACACCTATTTTTCCTTTTTTCATTTTATTATTGTTAGTAAAAGATGTTTATAAACTTTTTTAACCCTTAATCACAGTTAAGGGTTTTAATCTTGCAACTTTTTTGCTTATTCCCAATCCATCAACAACTTGTATGACTTCATCAATATCTTTGTAAACTTCAGGTGCTTCTTGAGCAAGAGCATTCAAACTCCCAGACATTACTTCAATTCCTTTTTCACTCAATCTTTTTTTCACTTCTTTTCCATTTATATTTTTTATTGCTTTTGCTCTGCTTGAAACACGACCTGCACCATGGACAGTTGAACCCCAAGTTAATTCTTCTGCTTTTTTTGTTCCAACTAGCAAATAAGATGTGGTTCCCATTGAACCAGGAATAATAACTGGTTGTCCAACATTTTTATATTTTGCAGGAATTTCATTTCTATTTGGACCAAAGCTTCTTGTCGCTCCTTTTCTATGTACGCAAACTTCTTTTTCTTTTTTGTCAATAAAAAACTTTTCAAACTTTGCAATATTATGACAAACATCATAGATCACATCAATTTTAACTCCTGGAAAAAGTGATTCCATTTCTTCTCTGATCCAGTGGGTTATTATTTGTTTATTTGCGAATGCAAAATTAGCCGCACAAGCCATTGCAGAAAAATAATCTTTTCCTAACTGACTTTTAATTGGTGCATGAATTAATTCTCTATCAAGCAAATTTTGAAAGCCATATTTTTTTTCCATGAGTTTAATATAATCTGATGCAACTTGATGCCCAAGTCCTCGGGATCCACAGTGAATCATTATTGTAACATCATCTTTTTCTATTCCAAAAACTTTTGCAATTTTTTCATCATAAATCTCTTCGACAAACTGAACTTCTAAAAAATGATTTCCTGCACCGAGGGTTCCTAACTGACCTATTCCTCTTTTAATGGCCCTCTCAGAAACTTTTGAGCATTGAGCTCCTTTAATGCAGCCTTCTTCTTCAGTATGCAGATAATCTTCTTTTATTCCATAACCATTATCAACAACATACTTAGCACCCTGCTCTAAAAGCTTGTTCAATTCCTTACGTGTAATTTGAAACTTACTTCCTCTTCCAACACCAGAAGGAATTTTTTCAAAGAACCTCTTGACAACTTCTTTCTGTTTTTTTATAATATTCTCTTTTTTTAGATTTGTTTTTAGCATTCTAACAGAACAATTAATATCATAACCCACTCCCCCTGGAGAAATTACTCCTTTTTCAACATCAAATGCAGCAACACCCCCTATTGGAAAACCGTATCCTTGATGAGCATCTGAAAGCGCAATTGAGTGCTTTAAAATTCCAGGTAGCATTGCAACATTTTTTGCTTGATCCAAAGTTTTATCTTTTTTGATTGCTTCAAAAATTTTATCACTTGCAAAGATCCTCACAGGAACTAACATTTTTCCTTCTCGTGGAATTTCATAGATATCTTTAGAAATTTTTTTGAGCTTCATTCAAACATCCAAAACAACCTGTGCGATAAATTTATTGCCAACTTTCTTAATAAACATATCATTATAAGTTATTGCTTTAACATCAATAGATATCTTGTAATTCTTTGCATTATCTCCAGTTATTTCTGCTTTTAAAATATTATCTTTAATCTCTAAAGTCCTAATTTCTGAAAGAAAAAATCCTTTGCTATCAAATAAAAATAATAACTCCTCTAAAAAATTATATAACAAACTCTCATTGTCATTTCCCTTAACTTTAATTTTACTTTTAATTTTACTTTTAACTTTTCCATCATACATTGCATTAAACATTGCAAGAGCACAATTAGAAAATGTTTCTTCTATGCTATTTCCAAAAGACTGAAATTTTATATCTGCTGTATGCTCGAGAAACTTGAATTTTTTCATTCAATTTACCCAACAAAATATTTTTAATTGTCTTGGTTTAAAAGTTTCCTGATAGTATAAAATTCCTACTTGCTGAGCATAGATCTCTTTATTCTTTGGTTTATCAGAATCATCTAGGACACAAGGGACATTCTCTCCACATATATTTACTACACAATCTAAATAACTCGGAGTCTGAAAGATTATTTTATTTTTAATATCCTCCAGCCCTTCTGATTCAAATTCATCCCATTCAACAGGAAGATTCTCCTCTGGAATTAGAATTATTTTTTCCCTAAAGTTTTGATCAATCTGAACTCCCCTAAGTATAGAACTCTCTGCATTATATATTCTGTCTGAAGAATCTTTCTCAAGAGACCCCCTATTCAGAATTATTAACACCACACTCAATATTAATAAAATAGCTACAAAAGCTTCTACAATTTTTATCCATGCTCTTTTTTTTGGAATATTAATCACCATACTTCTATAGTCATAAACCCTGAGTTTAAATTTATATCCCCATCAACATAGATTATAGGTATTTCTTCAGCATAAACACTTGTAAGAGTAGTCTTATCAGCTGTTTTATTTAATTTTCCATCCTTGTTAGAAAAACTAAAACTAAAAGAAATTTCAGGGGGAATGTTTAATTCTTCTTTAAGAGAAGAATAATCATGATCATATTGAACCAAAGTTTTGTTTATTTTTGATTCAAAAATTTCATTATTCTTTTGTAGAGATTCGATTGAATATACCATTTTTTTGCAGTGTAATTTTTTATCATAAAAAGATATTGTTTCATCAATTTCAGGTGACTGATAAATTCTAAAAAAAAGATTATTTATATCAGATCTATTAATGTTTAAATCTTTTCCATCATAAGTTATATTCTGTGTTTTTGTCTCATTATTTTTAACAATTAAATTGTTAGTTAAGATAAATCCCCCTAAATCTGTGTCAATAATATCCTCTAATTTGATACACCTCTCATTTAGATTACTTTCACCAAGAATTGAAACAGTTAATAATTCTGAAGAAAATTTTTCTATTAATTTTTCTTCAAGTTCATCCAAAACAATTTGTTTATCTTTTTGAAGATTTATAGAAGGGTTTAGGATAAAATACAAAAATACCAAGAAAGATATAAATATTATAAATGATAAAACAATTCCTACATGAGAACCTTTTTTGTTAAAAAATTTTATTTTTTTCATAATCAACTCCCAAAAATCAGATTAGCTAATGTAAATATTAAAAAAGATGATAACATCAATGCAAAAGAGTGTTTTACTCCGGATTTTATGCTTCCTTCTGCAAGCTTACCTATTGCTAACCCACTAAAAAACCCCTGTATCAAAAGAAGGTATAGAAATGCATTAGTCATTTCATTTTGGCTGACTCCTTCAGAAGTAGGAGATCCTAATACCTGACTAATATCAGAGATGTTTGAAACTAATGGGAGAATTTTAAATTGCATGATTAAAACAATTGTTATGAAGACAAAGAAAATTATATATCCTTGAACAACAAGCGAAGATATTGCAGCTTTTCTTTCTTTTTTTAATTTATCAGACATGCTAACAGCTTCTGCAACAGATTCAAGGATTTCACCAATGTCTCCTCCTGCTTTTTCAGCCTGCCCAATCAAAGTTAATGCTCTTGAAATTGTTTTGTTTCCAATATCTTTTGAAAAAGTTTGGAGTGCAAAACTTAGTGGAATCCCTAATGAAATTTGGTTTGCAAGTTTTTCAATATTCTCGCTTAAAACCCCGTAAGATTTTCTTTTTACATTGATTATACTCTTGCTTATTGGAGTTCCTGTATTTACACTTTCAACTAAATTTCTAGTGAATTCCAAGAACATTTCTTCTTTTTGAGATGCAACTTTTGCCTCAATAATCATAGTGAATACAAAAGGAGAAGCTCCTATTAACATCGCCATCCCAATCAAAAAAAAGAAAAAATTAGTTTTAATAAATAAAAAAGACAAACTAAAAAGTATGAGTGAAAAAATTATTCCCATCCAATGTGTTTTTTTTAGTTCCATTTTATGCACTAGGTTGTTTTAAATGTAAAAAAGCTAGGAATACCAAATTAATCATTCCAACACCAACGATCATTAACAATGTAATCATAGATGTGCTTAATCCAATGCCCAAACCACTAACTTTTATCATTATCATCAATAACATTAAAATCATCGGAGCTGCAATAACAACACTGATATAGATATCCATAAAAGTCTCAGCAGATTTATTGTATTTTTCTCTTTCAAGTCTGTAATCAAAAAGCAAACTTTGGGACCTTTTATCAAAAAAATCTTTGAGATCACCCCCAGAGTTTATTGTTGTTGCAAGTCCATTAAATAATTCTGAAAGTTTTTTACTCGGACTGTTAAATGCAGTACTCCTTAGAGCACCAACTAAATTATATCCATAGATATTAACCTCGTTTATTAATTTTGTAAACTCTCTTTCAACATTTGGGTATTCTTTTGTTGACATTATTATTTCAAATATTTTAATCGGGCTTACCATTGAACCAGAGATAGCAAACATATGTATAGATGCAAAAGGTAGTTCATTATTAATTTTTCCTTCAAGAGACTTTCTTTCCATTGAAGGATAAAAATACATTGCAAAAAAAGTTCCTATTGGAACTGCTAATATTATCCAAAAAACCTTCAAAAATCTTCCACCTAAACTTTCAGCAGCTCTTGTGATAAAAGGAGGAACAGCTCCAAAATTAAAGAATAAAAAGAATAAAAAGATTAGTATTCCTGCGATTATAGACAATAACGTTGTGAATAACATCGTAGAAATGTAACTTCTAGGAATGAATTGAAGATTTGTTTTATATAAATCCCTCTTTAAATCTATAAAAAACTTTTTACTAGAAATAGAGGACGCCATGTCTGAAAAAAGTTTATTTGAAATATTAACATATTTGCTAGGTTTTTTTAACTTCTTTTTAGAAACTTCAACTTCTCTCTTCCTCAATCTTTTAAGAGTTTTTTTTTCAAGAGAAGATAACTTAATTAGTGGCTGCCCTTTTTTTGAAGTTTTATTTTCTTCTCTCGAAGAAAAATTATTTACTGAAGAACCTGTCTCTAAAGGTTCATTATCCTCTATGGAGTATGAGTTAATTGTAGATTGATTTTTTTCTGATGAAATTCTATTTTCTATTTGAGGAGAATTAATCTCTTTTTTTTTAAAATTTGGAAAATTTATTGACAAAGGCCTCATCAAGGATATTTTTTCTACTATTCTGGGAATTTCATCATTTGTTTTTTTTAGTGAATATTTTAAATAATTTATTTGATTAACAAGAATCCCTCTTCCTTCTTTGCTTATTCCCTCTAATTTTTCAGATAATGAGATTATCTCATTAACTATTTTTCTCTCTTGAGCTATATTTTTTTTTAGTTTTATTAAAAATTCTTTATTATTCATGATACAACCTCATCTATTTTATTTTGTGCTTGAAGTATGAATTTCCTCAATTGATTTAAAAGTTCATAATCTTTTTTTTCATATGCTTCTTCCAACCTTGGTTCAGCTTCTTCAAGTGCCTTAATCAATTGGTTAATAAAGATTAATTCTTCTTTTCTAAAAATTTTTTCTTCTTCCATTTTTTATTTCAGAATTTAATTACTCAATATTGAATTTTCTTAAAACTTCTTCTGGTCTTTTGTAATATTCACTAATAACCTCCTGAACTTTCTCGAATTTGAAAATCTTGTTTTCATATAATTTGTAAATCAAATTAACTTTTTTTCTAAATTCATCTTCAAGTTCATTCATAGTCATTCCATTTCTTTTTGCAATTTTTTCAAATATCTTGCTATTTTTCTTGAAATAAAAATTATCATCAGAAGGATTCCATATAAAAGGGGTGTTTGTTATTGCGACTCCATCAGAGGTTACATTTACTATTTCAACGATTTCCTTGAGCTTTCTTGTTTCTTGTTTATTGACAACTGCATGTGTCATGATTCCCACACAATCGAGAACATTTACCAATGTTGGAGAAAGTTCTATTGGAGGAGTTTCTAATCTTTTTATGACCGTGTCAACAGAATCAGCATGCATAGTGCTTATAGACGAGTGTCCAGAAGCCATGCCCTGAAATAATACAAATGCTTCCTTACCTCTAACTTCACCAACGATCACATAATCTGGATTTTGTCTAAATGAACTTCTCAGCAAAGTAAATAGATCTATTTCTCCAACTCTGTCTATTCCAGTTGCAGTTCTAACGACACTTGGAAGCCAGTTATCTCTTGGGAGGTTCAATTCTCTAGTATCCTCTATGCTGACTACTCTTGCTTCAGGAGGAATAAAAAAAGCTACTGCGTTTAACAAAGTTGTTTTTCCAGAAGCAGTTCCACCTGTAATTAAGATGTTCATCTTATATTGAATCAACATCCAAAAATAAGCGAGCATTTCAACACTTAATGTATTAAAAGTTAATAATTGTATTGGGGTCCAAGGCGTGCTTGTGAATTTTCTTATTGTGAATGTTGGACCTTTGCTTGTTATATCTTTTGTATATGTAGCATTGACTCTGCTTCCATCAGGCAAACTTCCGTCTAATATTGGCTGAGCATAAGAGATATATTTTCCACATCTCTGAGCAAGTTTTTCAACAAAGCCTGATAAATTTTCCAAATCTTTAAATACAAGATTTGTCTTTAAATTTCTATAGATTCTATGGACAATATAAACCGGCGTTTCAAGTCCATTGCATTCAATATCTTCTACAAAATAATCTTTTAACAAAGGATCAGTCTCATTAAAACCTATAAAATCTCTGCAAAGATAATAATATATTTTTCTATAAGTTTCATAAGAAATTTCTATTCCTAATTCAATTGCTAAAAATTTAAATCGCTCGTCAATATATTTCAATAAATTATCCATTCCCCCTTTTACAACATGTTCTGTATTTATCATATCCCTAATTATTGTAATGAGTTCTTCCTTATAATGGGCTTCCATTTCATCTAACAAGGGTTCTTCAATTTCATAAATTACTTCATAAATCTTAGGATCCCAATAAATATGCACAAAAGCAAATGGTTCAATTAAGCAATATCTAATATTAATCTTTGTCTTATCTTCTATTTTTTTTAATGGAGGAATTTGAGGAAAAAAATTTATCCAAGGTCTTTTATAGTTCTTGATTTCTTGAGTGATTAAAGATTTTTTATCCATTTTAATTTACCTCTATATTTATTGTTGGAAATTTACTTATATATTCACACACAAACGTACTAGTGCAGGATATATTATATTCATCTACAGGATAATCAGTGCAAAATTCTATTCCATATGTACAAGATCGATAGGGACCTACAATTTTCTCTTTGCCTTCATTAGATAGAATCATTTTATAACTTGTAGGAGATTTTGAAATTGTTTTTAACCTGTTTTCTGAGAAATAATTTAGATTAAATTCTCCTGTATAATCCTTTACCAAAGTCACATTGTTCAAATTTCCTACTTTTGTTGTCAAAACAGTCATTCCTCTTATCTCATCAGAAACTTCTAATCCTGGTTCACTATATTGATATTTGCTTTGTATTTCAAAAATTATTCTTTCATTTTCTCCATCTATTATGAGATTTCCTTTTTTTACAGCTAATTCAATTAATCTCTGATTTCCAGAAGATTTTTTAATATCAGAAATTATTGAATCAATGCCTTTTAACATTTCTGCAGATTGTTCCACGATCGCTTTATCTTGACCTTCTTCTATTTTAGGTTTTACAATAGAAAGAACAGCTCCGATCATGACAAGAGCAATCAATGTATATATTACTGTTTCAACCCAAATCTGGGCATTTTTATGAATACCTCTTTTCCTAAACATTCTACCTCTTTTAATTTAATTTAGTTTATAATATTTTCTAATGTGAATACTACAAACCTAGATCTTTACAATTATCAACCTCATAAATTATATCTGAAACTTTGCACATTTCTCCATTTACTGTTGGGACTATTTCAATTGAAGTTGGTTTGAATGTGAATCCAGTTGCAACATATGTTCTGCCTGAATGATTTCCAGGAACTTTAACAGACCCACTTCCTGTAGGAAAAGGCCCAAGATTTGTTATCAAAGATAATTCTTTTGGGATTATAAAAGTTTTTGAATCTCCTTGACTAACTATTGAAACCAATAATTCATCAAGCTCAACATCTCCAACATTTATTGAAAATTGAACTTCTTCTTCATCACCATCATAACAAGTGTATTGATTATTTAATGTGACTTCATCATAAATTCCGAAACAAGACCCAGCTTCATTAAGACTTTTTTCAACCATATTATTTACAATTCCCCATACAACTCCAACTAAAACAAGGACTAATAAAATTATTATCATGATACTTATAACTACCGACAATCCTCTTTTATTTTTCATATTAATTAAAGAAATATTTGGTTAATAAATGTAACGATTAATATCATAAATCTATTTCATATCCGTATTGTTTTTCATCACAAGTAAAAGATTTTTGACCATCTCTTGAGCTTCCCAACAAAACAGGAATTACTGCAAGAGTCTCAGCATTCACTATCTTTAAAGTTATATCTGATGTAAAAGTTTCTCCTTGACTTAATCCATTAAATCCCTCTAATTCAAAAGTATCATAACCATATGCCTTAGAGGAAATTTTTAATTTCATCCCATAAATTGGAACATTTCCCTCATTAACTATATATAACATACCCTCATTATAATTTGCCCTAAAAGAAACATCTTCACAAACGAGTTCTATATTCTCTCCACCAAATTTTGTTATCACTTCTTCGTTCATTCCTCTAAACCACATAAAAATAATTATTCCAATCACAACAACCATTACAATTAACAACACTGTTGCAATAACAGGAGATACACCCTTTTTATTAAAAAGATTTTTAGTTCTCATTTATATTATATGGATTATGACTTTTTAAATATTTTCTTAATTACAGGAAACTATTTCTTTGACTTTTGACTGATCACAACTTACAATTCTCTTTTTATTCTCTTTTATTTGACTCCTTGTAGGGATAATTTCTATTGAATATATTTGTTGATTAGATGATGGGTCAACAAGAAAACCAGACTCACTTAAATCAAAAGAGTGATCTACTTCCTCATTTGGCATAAAAGAATTCTCGTCAAATTCGTCAAATACAATTCTGTTTACAAGAAAAATATCTCCTGATGCAAATTTAGAGATGTCATTTGCTGCTAAAACTTGATTAGAATTATTTGTGGCATAAACATAATAACCATCAATATTAAATCTACCTGTGTTTATCAGATTTAAAGTTAAAATCTTATTTGTACAATCATAATTATAATCTTTTATAAATAAAGAAACTCCTTCAGGACATTCAAGACCTTGCTTGGGAACATATGTTTTTATCCATTGATAAACAACAATTCCCATAATAACTGCAAAAGCCACTAATAGAACATATCCTATCATTATACTTACCCCTTTTTTATTTCTCTTATTTTTCATAATTTCAATATATCTGAAAATCTAATTTATTTTTATTCTCAATCGTCATCACTATCTGTGATATATTTTTCTGTGCCTATAACTTCAGAGAGTATAAAATAAAAATTAGTTCCAGGATTTAATTCAAAATTATACTTACTACTTTTTTCAGCATCATAAAAGACTTCTACAAAAACTTGTTCTATTCCAGGACCTGTTTCATCATAGAATTCTACTTTTTTCTTAGTTAATATTAAAGAACTTGATTCTCCGTCTAAATTTGTGTTAATTTCAAGGTTTAACTCTTCAACTAATTGCTGATATCCCATAAAGACTATTGTTTCAGAATTTCCAAAAACAAAATAAAGTTCATCAAGATCATCATGAGTTGAAGAATATGATTTAACAGCTTCTTTCAACAAATTTTTCATTTGGTTGATTCCAATTTCATTATATGTCCCATAATCAAGGACATTTGCACTTTCAATTTTTAATTCTTCTGTTAGATCATATGTTTTTGTATAACTTTTTGTTTTAGAATAATTAGTGATTGAAGCAAATCCAATTATCACAATGATAATTACCAAAGCTCCGATTAAATAAAATTGTCCTCTTTTTTTATTCTTCATATCAAAGTATTATAAATAGAGTTTATTAATTTATCGAAAAATTAGTGTAGACTCAGAGGGTTGCTCAAAGATAATTGAAAAGCTACCTTTATTCTTCCTCGGCTCTGCGACCCACTAAGCATCTTAACAAATGTTTAGGGCTGCTCCGATCAAGGCCTGACCCGTTTCGCAAATGCAAGATCAAAACAGACAAAGCGTCAACGTCGGAAATAAAGACTTCCAAGCGCACTTCTCACGTCCTTCCTTGCAGTCTGCCTAAAGCCCGTTTGCAAATAGCGGAGGGCTAACCCGCTGACCTAGTCTACAAATTAAAAGAGAATAAAGGGTATAAAAAGGTTATGATTAGAGCAGTAGATAGGAAAGTGGAATAATGGGCAAAGGTTGTTGAATTTGAAAAGTAGAAATTACTCTCCACCAAATAATCTTCTAAACCAATTAAGAATTTTTTTAATTAATCCTTCACTAATACATTCGTTAGAAACACACACATTTGAAGAACATTCAAAGTTATTGTCGCAAATACCTTCCGAATCTGATTGATCAACAAATTCTAAATCTTCTGAGCAATATTTTCCTGATTTTCTATATCCTAATGGGTAACAAGTATTTCCTAACTCACAACCATTTTTACAAATATAAACTATTTTATCTTCATCATCACGGGGGATTTCTATAGGTTGATCTTCAATTTCAATTTCTTCATTTTTCCCTTCTTGTTCTTCTATTTCCGAAACATATTCTTTTATTTTGGGATAAATATTTTCATAAAGCGAATTATCAATTGGGAAATTTAATTCTTCAAAATCAGATCTAAAATCTTGGTCAAAAGAAGCACCTAAAGCAGCAATAATATATGTGCTTTGTTCATCCTCTGAAGAACCATCATTTTGAAATGTAAACTTTGAAGATATCCCGTCCTCAAAGGCCTTAGTAAATTTTTTATAATTTTCCCAACCATAAGTTTCTCCATAAACTATCATTTTATAATCTAACGCTTGACTAGTCTTTATATCACTAGAATTAAAATTATTTCCATCTAAAACATATTCCTCAAACATATCTTGCTGATAATCTCTTTCATCATTAAAAACAAAATTTAGACTATCAACTGTATCCTGGTTAAGATCAAAACTTTTTAGATTTTCTATTGTTTTATGATAAACATAAAGAGCACTTAAAACAGCAAAACTTTCTTGTATAAAAGGTCCGCCTTCAGAAACTAAGTCCCAATAAAAAACACCTTTTGTCCCAAAGAAATTATGTCCTTGTTCATGAGACATAACATCCCAACTATGATGTCCTGAATTTTCACTAGGAAATGCTGAATCTCCCAATGCTATACCATAAGGAAGTGTAACTCCATAAACATCTTGGTGATATTCAACTGTTACATTATCATAAGGTTTGCCCCCATTGTGCATTTCTAATAAAATTAAATATTGTGCATCAACTACTTTCGCAACTTGTTCTCTTAAAACATTAGATTCATCAAAAAACCTTCTAGGAAAATTATAAATTGCAGTATACTCTCCAAATACTGTTATGTTTTCTGGTCCTTTTTCTTCAGATACACTAATCTTATTTACTCGTTCAGAAATAAACCCGCAGGTATTTTTAACCCTGACCTTAACTGTATAATTTCCCTCATTTTCATATGTATGTTCGGCAGGAAACCAGGAGCAACTTACTGTTCCATCATCCCATTTAAATTCAAAAGGCCCATTTCCATTAGCATTTACATTTTCAAAGTTGCACCAATTTTTATCTATTTCTCCACAAGTAGCAAATGTGACTCCATTCTGAGAAATTTTTTTAAAATCTATTAAAGCTTCAAATAAATCTAAAGAAGGGTATTCAGAGATAGTTACTTCAGAAGACCTTTCAGAAATAAATCCACAAGTATTTTTACTTCTAACTTTTATTATATAATCTCCTTCGTCTTTGTAAGTATGTTTCCCAGGAAACCATAAACAACTTATTTTTTCATCGCCCCATTTAAATTCAAAAGGCCCATTACCCTCGGCATTTGGATTTTCATTAATGCACCATTTCTCATCAACTTCTCCACAAATAGGATAAGTTGCTCCATTTTGATTGATTGAAAAATTGGTTACAGTTGGTTTATTTAAATATAAAGAAGGATATTCGTCTTCAGCACTAACAACTCCAATCATTACTAATACAAAAACAAATCCAATCACCAACCCTCTTTTCATAATACTTTATATCAAATATATCTTATAAATTCTTCTATTTCCTCATCAATGCAACTATCAAAATAATCAAAACAAGAATCAAGAGTAATAAAAACATTAAAGCAATTCCATATCCTGATTTTAAAAATTTCATG
>JBDRCH010000007.1:0-30680 GCA_043821945.1 archaeon | reverse complement strand
TATCTTCAGCAAGTACTTCATTTCCATTAATCCCATCACAAGACTCATCTCTATACCATTTCCCATCAAAAAAATATACATCAGCCCCATTATCTAAATCAACAATAGTTGTTTCTGAGTCTGCTTCTTGGGGGGGATAAGGATAAAAACGGGCCAAAAAGGGTTTTCCGTCTATAGAATAAACCTGTTGATAATGTGGGTCACCTTGATGAACCATTATATTATGAAATAAAAAATATTCCAACCGAGGTAAACCATGTTCCCCAAGATAGTCTTTAACCTTTTCATATAAGGTTTCTGCTCCAACACCCAAAGCCGTAGCTCCTAATAGTAATCCCGCCAATAAACTTTTTTTCATTTTATCACTTTATTTTTACCCTTTTTATTAATTATTGTAACAGAGAATACAAAGAATTTTTAAACTAATATAACTAATTTTCACTATGCTCGCGAGCTCACTCGTTTTATTTGGTGAGGCTAAATTCGTGAACATCACTCGGGCTCTGTAGCTCAGTTTGGTAGAGCACTGGACTTTTAATCCAGGTGTCGGGGGTTCAAATCCCTCTGGGGCCGTTTAGAAAAACTTTTCTTTTATTGCTAGACACAGCTGGGCTATTAGAAAGAAATTTTCCCACCGAAACTTTTATAAATGAAATTTTATTAATTTTTATTATTATCCAGTTGTTAAAGTTTTTGATAAGTCAAAACTATGCGACAATTTATTTAAATAAAATGCACTTCCTACAACCCAAACATAGTAAGCTTAATGAAAAAGAGTCAGAAAAATTACTATCTGATTTAAATATTTCTAAAGACCAACTGCCAAAGATATTTTCAACAGATCCTGCATTGCCTGAGGGATGCAATGTCGGAGACATAATTAAAATGCAACGAGATAAAGATGCTGTCTTTTTTAGGGTTGTAGTATAAAAATTCATATGGATCAACATTTAGTAGTTAAAAAATATCTTGAAGGTCATTCATTAGTAGAATCAAATATCACTTCTTTTAATAATTTTATTGAAAAGAGAATGCAGGAGATCGTGGATGAAATATCAGAATCTATTGATAATGAAGACTTTGAGATAAATCTAGGAAAGATAAAAGTTGGAAAACCAAAAATAATCGAGGCTGATGGAAGTTCATCACTAATTTTACCTTATGAAGCAAGATTAAGAAATCTTACTTATTCTGCTCCAATAACTTTAGAGTTGACTGTAAAAAAAGGAGATCAAGTTGATTCTGAAATTGTTGAAATTGGAAAAATCCCAATCATGGTAAAAAGCAATATTTGCAACACTCATGGAATGTCTAAAGAAGAACTAATTGATAATTATAATGATCCTCTTGATACAGGAGGTTATTTCATAATTAATGGAAATGAAAGAGTTATGGTTATGGCAGAAGACCTTGCAGAAAACCAACCTTTTATTGAGAATGATAAAAGTGGCAATCTAAACCTAAGATTATTTTCACTAAGAGGAACTTACAGAATTCCAATAACCCTCTCTGAAAATAAAGAAGGAATATTTGAAGTAACATTTAGCAGATTTAGAGATTTGCCAATAATGATTGTTCTAAAAGCATTGGGTTTGACAAAAGAATCAGAGATCATTAAATATATTGGAAAAGAAACTGATAATGTTATTATTAATCTTTATGAATTCGTCAATATTGCAACAAAAGAAGATGCAATGATGTATATTGCAGAAAAAACAAATTTGCAAGGAACAAAAAAAGAAATTTTAGACAGAGTAAAACAAAGAATGGATTCTTATTTATTTCCTCATATTGGACAAAAAAAGAGTGATCGAATAAAAAAAGCCATCACTTTATGTAAATTAATGAAACAGTTCTTAATTGCAAAAGAAAATCCAAAACTAAGAACAGATAAAGATCATTATGCAAATAAAAGAGTCAGGCTTTCAGGAGATTTATTAGCTACTTTGTTCAGAGTTAATTTAGGAATTCTTCTAAGAGATATTCAATATTCTCTTCAAAAATCTTCTAAAAGAAGAAAGTTCTTTTCAATTAAAACAGCTGCTAAATCGACATTGTTTTCTCACAGAGTAGAATCTGCTATAGCAACTGGAAGTTGGTCAGGAGAAAGAAGTGGAGTTACACAAAATATGCAAAAAACAAATTATCTTGATACGATTTCTCAATTGCAGAGAATTTCAAGTATGCTTCCAAGTGATCAAGAGAATTTTTTAGCAAGAACATTGCATCCAACTCATTATGGAAGATTCTGTCCTATAGAAACTCCTGAAGGAACTGAAATTGGACTTAGAAAAAATCTTGCAATATTAGCAAAAATATCCACAAGAATCAGTCTTGATGAAGATAAATTTATGAAAGATTTGGAATCAGAAGGGCTTAATAAAGAAGGGGTGAGTGGAACAGAGGTTTTTTTTAACGGAATATTTATTGGAAGTGTTGAAAATCCAGAAGAATTTGCAAAAAGGATACGAGAGAAAAGAAGAGATAATTCACTTCCATCTCAATTGAGTATTAGAGACGATAAAGATTTCCAGATAGTTGCAGTTTCAACAGAACCAGGTAGAGCATTAAGACCCTTGATAATTGTGGATAATGGAAACCCAAGATTAAAAAATGAGCATTTGATCAAAATGGAACAAAATGAATTGACTTGGATTGATTTAATAAAAAAAGGAATAATTGAATATCTCGATGCTTCTGAAGAAGAAAATGCTTTGGTTGCTTTATACAAGGAAGAAGTAACTTCTGATCACACTCATCTTGAAATAGACTCGATGGATTTATTTGGAGTTGTTACAAGTCTTGTTCCCTACGGAAATCATGATCAAAGTTCAAGATTAAACAGAGGAAGTAAAACACAAAAGCAATCATTAGGATTATATGCTGCAAATTACCTATGTAAACTTGATACAGATGTGAGCATCTTGCAATATCCGCAAAAGCCAATTGTAAGAAGTTTTGTTTATGATACTCTTAATACATATCCTGCTGGACAAAATTTGGTAGTTGCTATCATGACTTATGAAGGTTACAATATGGAAGATGCATTGATTTTTAATAAGGGTAGTTTGGATAGGGGTGTCGGAAGAAGTTTTTATTTTAGACCCTATTCTACAGTTGAGATGAATTATGCAGGAGGATTAAAGGACGAAATAGTTATTCCTGACAAAGATACAAGCGGTTATAAAACAGAATCCAGCTACAAGTTTTTAGAAGATGATGGGATTGTTTATCCTGAAGCAGAAATAACTGAAAATGAAGTTCTTATTGGAAAAGTTTCACCTCCAAAATTTCTATCAGAAGCAAGAGAAATATCTGTTAGAACAAAAAAAGAATCAAGTGTTTCATTAAGACAAGAAGAAAAAGGAATAATCGACGCTGTTTTTGTTACAGAAGATTCTCAAGGAAATAAAATTGTGCAAGTTAAAACAAGAGATCAAAGAATTCCAGAGTTAGGAGATAAATTTGCAACCTCTCATGGACAAAAAGGAGTTGTTGGAATGATCGTTCCTGAAGAAGATGTTCCTTTTACTGCAAGCGGTATTAAACCAGATGTTATCTTTAATCCTCATGGACTTCCAAGCCGTATGACTGTAGGATATTTATTAGAATTGCTTGCTGGAAAAGTGGGGTGCCTAAAGGGTGAAATTATCGACGGAACTCCTTTTTCTGGTGAAACTAAAAAAGAATTGGAAAAACAAATGCAAGAATTAGGATTTAGATATGATGGAAAAGAAACAATGTATAATGCTATTACTGGAAAAAGAATGGAAGCAAAAATATTTGTTGGAAATTTGTATTATCTAAAATTAAAATATATGGTAGGAAATAGAATTCACGGAAGAGCTTCTGGAAAGATTGCTCTCTTAACAAGGCAACCAATTGAAGGAAGATCAAGAGGAGGAGCATTAAGATTAGGAGAAATGGAGCAACAGGCATTAGTTGCACACGGAGCTTCGTTATTATTAAAAGAAAGGTATGATTCTGACAAAGTTGTTTTGCCAATTTGTTCCAAATGTGGAAGCATTGGAATTGATGATAATATTAGAAATAAAGTCATATGTAAAATTTGCAACAGCGAGAAAATAGAATTTGTTGAAGTTTCATATGCATTTAAATTATTGTTGGAAGAATTGCAAGGATTGCATATTCATACAACATTTGACTTAAAAAACAAATATGAATAACCAAAGGTCATAAATAAAATGAATAAAAAAGAAATAGAAAAAATTATAGGAATGTATGATGATATCTTTAACAAATTATTATCCCCTAAAAAAACAAGAATAATTGGAGAATCTATAGCAACAAAATTATGTAAAAGTTACGAAAATAGTGCAGAAGAAATCTCTAGATTAGTAAAAGAATTAGGTGATTATTATTGTCCTGATAAAGAAGAACAATGTCCCTATTTAGAAGGTACTGATATTTTTACAAATAAAATGCATGGATGTGGGAGATGTCCTTCATTGAATATTTAAAATGACAAATAAAATAATTAGGAAAAAAATTGGAAGAATAAGTTTTTCATTACTTAGTCCTGAAATTATAAAAAAACTTTCAACAGCAAAAATCGTCACTCCCGAACTTTATGATATTGATGGCTATCCTGTAGATGGGGGTTTAATGGATCTTCGACTTGGTGCTATTGATCCTGGAGTAAGATGTAGAACTTGTGGAGGAAGATTAAAAGAATGTCTGGGACATTCAGGGAGTATTGATTTAGCAAGATCAGTTATACACTTAAAATATGTTCCATTAATTGAATTATGTTTAAGATGTTTTTGCCAGGATTGTGGAAAATTGATGGTGGATGACAAAAATTTGAAAAAATATCTTCCAAGTGAAAGAGCAAAAAATGCAAAAGACACTAAAAAATGCCCACATTGTCAGGCCCCTCAGGAAAAAGTTAAAGTTGATAAGCCTACAAGTTTTTATAAGGGAAGAACAAGGATATTTCCAACTGAAATCAGGGAAATACTCGTAAAAATCAAAGACGAAGAACTTAAAAAAATAGGTGTGAATCCTGGAACTGCAAGGCCTGAATGGGCTGTTTTGACTTCTCTTTTAGTTCCTCCTGTAACTGTAAGACCAAGTATTATTCTTGAAAGTGGGGAAAGAAGTGAGGATGATTTAACGCACAAACTTTCTGATATAATAAGGGCAAATCAAAGACTTTGGGAAAATCTAAATGCAGGAGCCCCAGAAGTAATCATAGAAGATTTATGGGATTTGCTTCAATTTCATATCACAACTTTTTTTGACAACAGCGTTGCGAGAATCCCTCCTGCAAGACATAGAAGTGGACAACCTCTCAAAACAATAACCGAAAGGATAAAAGGTAAAGAAGGTAGAATCAGAAAAAATTTGGCTGGAAAAAGAGTTAATTACTCTGGAAGAACAGTTATCTCCCCAGATCCATCTATGGAAATTAATGAAGTTGGAATCCCTTATGAAATAGCAAAAATTATTACTGTTGCTGAAACAGTTACTGATTTGAATATTAAAAAATTGAAAAAATCAATTGAAAAAGCAGAGGAATACCCTGGAGCAAACTATGTTATAAGGCCTGATGGAAAAAAGAAAAAAATATCCCCTGAACTTAAAGAAGAAATAATAAATGAATTAACTCCAGGATATAAAGTAGAAAGACATCTTCAAGACGGCGATGTAGTTTTATTTAATAGACATCCTAGTCTTCACAAAGGAAGTTTAATGGCTCATTTTGTAAGGGTGCTTCCAGGAAGAACATTTAGATTGCATCCTGCAGTGGCTTCCCCATATAATGCTGATTTTGATGGAGATGAAATGAACATACACTCCCCTCAAACAGAAGAAGCAAAAGCAGAAGCAAAAATACTTCTCGATGTTAAAAGAAATCTCATCTCTCCAAAAAATAACACTAATTTAATAGGTTGTATTGTTGATGCAATTACCGGAAATTATTTATTAGGACTAGATAATTTACAAAAAGAATTCGCGAATCAATTATTATATCAAGCAGGAATTGACCACAAAATTAATAAAAAAACAACTCCTGGAAAAGAAATCTTTTCAAGCATACTCCCAAAAATAGACTTTGAAAACGAATCTATTAGCATCAAGGACGGAGAAATTATCAGTGGAAAAATAGATAAGACAACTTTTGGAAATGAAGACGGAGAATTAATTAAAGTATTAGATAGAGAGATTGGAAGAGAAGAAACTTTCAAGATAATCAAAAAAGCATTTAATATTGGAACAAAATACTTAAGCAATAGAGGAATAACTATCTCAGTTAATGATCTTGATCTTGAAGAGAATGTAATAAATGCAGGAAAAGATGTAATTAAAAAAGCTAAGATAAAAACAGATGAAATAATCGAATCTTATAATGAAGGAACTCTTGAGATTATCCCAGGTAAAACAATGGAAGAATCAAGGGAGATTAAAATTTTGCAAGTTTTGAATGAAGTCCGAACAAAAATAGGAAACATTGTTAAAAAAGAATTTCCAAAAAGTAATCCTGTTAATCATATGATTCAGTCAGGAGGGGGAGGAAATATATTAAATATAACTCAGATGGCAAGTTGTGTTGGACAACAACAGTTAGGAGGTAGAAGAGTTGATTTTGGTTATAATGATAGAACTTTATCATTTTTTAAAAAAGGGGATTTATCTCCAAAAGCTAGAGGATTTATTGACAATCCATTCATAAAAGGTTTGAGACCAGACGAATTCTTTTTTGGTGCAATAACTGGAAGAGACTCTCTTATGGATACTGCATTAAGAACTCCTAAATCAGGTTATTTATATAGAAGACTTTCAAATGCCCTTCAAGATTTAAGGGTCGAATATGATGGAACTATTAGAGACAGCAATAACTATATTATTCAATTTAAGTATGGTGATGATGGATTAGATGTTTCAAAACTCCATATAAATGGACAAATAGAACCAGGTGAAGCAATTGGAATTGTTACTGCACAATCCTTTGGTGAACCTTCAACACAAATGGTTATGAGAACATTCCACATGGCAGGTGTTGCTGAAATGCAGGTCACCATGGGTCTTCCAAGACTTATAGAAATATTTGATGCAAGAAAAAAACCATCTTCTCCAAAGATGGATATTTATTTAAAAAAAGAATTTAACAATGAAAAAGATTCTAAGATATTTGCTGAAAAAATAAAGGAAATAACATTAAAAGAAATAGCTTCAAATATTAATTTAGACTTCAGCGATAAAAAAATTGAGATTAAAATAGACAAAGAACCATTAAAGAGAATTAAACTTTCAGTAAAGAATGTTGTTGATAAATTAAATGAATTAAAATTCAATGCAAAAGAAAAGGGAGAACTAATAATTATAAATGCTCCTGATAATAATTTTAGAGAGATGTACAAACTAAAAGAAAAACTCAAGGAATCAATAATCTCTGGAATTAAAGGAATTAAACAGATTTTGATTGTTAAAAAAGAAAAAGACTTTGCCATCCTTACTTTAGGAACAAATCTAAAAAAGATTCTTGAATTAAAAGAAGTTGATGGAGATAGATTAATTTCAAATGATTTGCATGAAGCCGCAGAAGTTTTTGGAATTGAAGCAGCAAGGCAATTAATAATAAATGAAATTTATGAAGTTATTAATAATCAAGGATTAGATATTGATATAAGACATTTAAAATTAATTGCAGATGCTATGACTAATACGGGAAATGTAAAGGGAGTTACAAGGATGGGAATCATTGCGCAAAAATCATCAATTCTTGCAAGAGCAACATTTGAAGTTCCAGATAAACAATTTGTAAATGCTTCGATAAAAGGAAGCAAGGATAATTTAGTAAGTGTGATAGAGAATATAATTCTTAATCAACCTGTTCCAATAGGAACAGGACTTCCAGGTCTGCTTGTCCAAGTTATTGGTCCATTAACAAAAAAAGAAGAAGAGAAAAAAACAGCAAAGAAAAAAATTGTTGAAAGAACTAATGAGTAATCGTCGGAAAATTCAACACAAAGATTTTTAAATTGATTATTATTAAAGATTTTATCAAATGGTGAACACTATTAATATGCAGGATATGAGATATTTAAATTTGTTTAATAAAATTACAAAAGTAAGAACACATTTTTGTTTTAAGTATAATGAGACAATTATTTTCTGTGTTCCAAAAAAATTTGTTTCAATGTCTGTTGGAAAACAAGGATTAAATATTAGAAAGATGAGTGAAATTTTTGGGAAAAAAGTTAGAGTTATCCCTTCTCCAAAAAGTATTAAAGATGCAAAAGATTTTATTGAAACAATTGTAAGTCCAGTTACATTTAGAGATTTAGAAGTAACAGATGAAGAAATAATATTAAATGCAGGTAACCAGAGCAAAGCAGCTTTGATTGGAAGAAATAAAAGAAGATTTTTAGAAATGCAGAAAATAATTCAAGATTATTTCAAGAGAGATTTTAGAATTGTTTGATTTGGAAAGTTTTAAAAACTAATTCTATAACAATATAACATGGGACTAAAAAGTGCAGTTAAAAAAATAAAGGATAGAAAGAAATTCAGATGGAAAGATAGAAATTTCAAAGTTAGAAAACTTAATCTTTATGCTAAATCAGACCCTCTTGAAGGCGCGAACCAAGCAAAAGGAATTGTTCTACAAAAAGTTCAAAAAGAAGCTAAGCAACCAAACTCAGCAATGAGAAAATGTTGCAAAGTTCAATTGACAAAAAATTCTAAACAAGTTACTGCATTTATTCCGGGAAATCTCGGACAAAAATTCATAGACGAGCATGACGAAGTTATGATTGAACGAATTGGAGGAAAACAAGGTCGTTCCAAAGGAGATATTCCTGGAGTCAGATTTCAAGTTATTCAAGTAAATGATCAACCTTTGCACAGATTAGTCAAGGGTAAGATTGAAAAAGGAAGAAGATAAAATGACAGAACAATTCAAAATATTCGACTTATACGACCTTTCAGGAATTCAAGTTGTAGATCTTGGATTAAAATCAGTTATAAATCTTGAACCAAAATTGATTTTGAAAAGTCAGGGAAGAAATACTCAAAAGTTTGGACAGACAAAAGTCAATGTTGTGGAAAGATTGATGAATAGACTTGCTGTTGCAGGGCATCGAGGAAAAAAACACAGAATTATTCTTGGTCATTCAACTGGAAAATATTCAAAGAACATGAAAATAATTTTAGAAGCATTCAAATTAATAGAAAAGAAAACTTCTAAAAATCCTGTTGAAGTTTTGGTTAAGGCAATTGAAAATTCAGCTCCAAGAGATGAAATCACAGTAATTGAATACGGGGGTGCGAGATATCCTCAGGCTGTTGATGTTTCTCCTCTGAGAAGAGTTAATCTTTCATTAAGATGGCTTGTTCAGGGCGCATCTGACAAAGCTTTTAATAAAAAGAAAAATATCACTCAAAGTCTCGCAGAAGAAATTGTCCTGGCTTCTGAAGGAAATGGAGAAAGTTTTGCAATGAGAAAAAAGAAAGAAGCAGAAGCTCAGGCTGATTCGGCGAGGTAGAAATGGTTTCTGAACCTATACAATATATACTAAATGAAGTTAAACAAAACCCTGGAATTAGTAAGGAAAATTTGGCTTTAGAATTAGATATTTTATCTTCTTCTATGGGAATTGGAAGAGCTTCAGAAGGAGAGATTGAAAAATTAATCAATGAAGTATTGTGAAGTGAACAGATAAAAATAAAAAAGGGATTATATTATCCAACAGAAAAATATAAATTTAAAGAAACCAAAATTGTAAGAGGACTTTTTGATTTTGATTAACAGAAAGTTTTTAAATCAGTTCTTCAATTAACTTATATTAATTATTAAAATGGCAGAAACACCAATAACAAAATTAATGAAACAGCAAGATCATATTAGAAATATAGCAATTGCTGCACATATTGATCATGGTAAGACAACTTTTTCAGATAATCTTTTAGCTGGTGCTGGAATGATTTCTGAAGAACTTGCAGGAAAACAAAGAGTTTTAGATTTTCATGAAGATGAAGCTTCACGTGGGATTACAATTGATTCTGCTTCTGTTTCAATGATTCATAAAGTTGGAGGAGAAGATTATTTGATTAATCTGATAGACACTCCAGGACATGTTGATTTTGGAGGAGATGTTACAAGGGCCATGAGGGCTGTTGATGGATGCATTGTTTTATGTTGTGCTGTCGAGGGAGTCATGCCTCAAACTGAAACTGTTTTAAGACAAGCTTTGAAAGAATTAGTCAAACCAGTATTATTCATAAATAAAGTTGATAGATTAATCAAAGAGGTTAAGCTAACTCCACAAGATATGGAAAAAAAATTTATTTTTATCATTGAACATGTTAATGAATTAATTGAACAGATTGCTCCTGAAGGCTACAAAGAAAAATGGAAAGTCGGGGTTGGAGAAGGAACTGTTGCATTTGGTTCTGCATTTCATAATTGGGCCTTGAGTTTTCCTTATATGAAATCAAAAGGAATTACATTCAAAGATGTTATTGAAGCTTATGAAAAAGATAACTATAAAGAATTGGCAAAAAAAGCTCCGTTGCATGAAGTTGTTTTGAGCATGAGCATAAAGCATCATCCAAATCCTGTTGTTGCACAAGAATATAGAATTCCAAGAATTTGGCATGGTGAAAAAGATTCTGAATTTGGGAAAGCTTTGATAAAATGCGACCCCAATGGAGAAGTTGCATTTGTTCCAATTAAAATTGTTGTTGACAAACACGCTGGAGAAGTTGCTTGCGGGAGGTTATTTTCTGGAAAAATTAAACAAGGGGATGATGTATATATGAATCTTGCAAAACGAGAAGTAAGGGTTCAGCAAGTTTCTGTTTACAAGGGTGCACAAAGAGTTATTGTTGATGAAGTAAGCGCAGGAAATATTGTTGGAATTGTTGGATTAAAAAATGTCTTTGCAGGCGAAACAGTTAGTAAAAAATTAGTAGAACCTTTTGAAGCAATTAAACATTTATTTGATCCTGTTGTTACAAAATCCATTGAAGCGAAAAAAGCAGCAGATTTGCCGAAATTAGTTGAAGTGTTAAAACAGATTGGAAAGGAAGACCCTTCTATTAAAATTGAAATAAATGAGCAAACTGGCGAAAGTTTAATGTCTGGTATGGGAGAGTTGCATTTAGAAATTATAGAAAATAGGATTAAATCTGAAAAAGGATTGGATGTTTCAACCTCTGCTCCTATTGTTGTTTATAGGGAGGCAGTTAGTAAAGAATCTCCTTCAATAGAAGGAAGAAGTCCTAATAAACATAATAGTTTTTACATAATGGTTGAACCCTTGGAAGATAAAATTTATGAAGCAATTAAAAGAGGGGATTTACCTGAAGGGAGAATAAAAAAGAAAAACCAAGACCTTGCTGAAACGCTTTCTAAATTAGGATGGGATGGTGAGACTATTAGAAATATCAGAGATGTTTACAAAGGTAATGTTTTTTTCGACGAAACAAGAGGGGAAGTTCATATTGGAGAAGTTATTGAGATGGTTTTGGATGCCTTTGAGATGGTCATGGATCAAGGTCCTTTGGCTCGTGAACCTTGTATGAAAATGAGAGCATCCTTAATTGATATTAGACTTCATGAAGATGCTATTCATAGAGGTCCTGCGCAAGTTTATCCTGCTGTTAGAGAAGCAATAAAAGGCGCAATGGACAAGGCAGGTTCAACTTTATTCGAACCCTTGCAGATACATCTCATTGAAATGCCTGAAAAGTTTTTAGGAAAAGTCACAAAACTCGTGGGAAGTAAAAGAGGGCAGATGATTGAAGTTAAACAAGACGGAACAAATGCAGAAATGAAAGCTAAAATTCCTGTTGCAGAAATGATTGGCTGGAGCAATGATTTAAGATCAACAACAGAAGGTCGAGGGGTTTCATCATTGGTTGATCAATTGTTTGAAAAAGTTCCTGCAAGTTTGAATAATGATCTTATTAAGAAGATTAGAAATAGAAAAGGCTTAAGTGAAAATCAGTAAAGTGATTCTAAAGAATAATAATTTTTATAAATAAGGAAATTTTTTTTAAGAATGGGAAAAGTTACTACGAATACTATTTTTAAGATTGGTGCACTTATGGGGATAGTGAATTATGGATCTTTTTGGTTAGGAACAGGAATTACTGAAAAAGAATGAAATCCTTTTAAACAGCAAAAGTAATTATTGGAAATAGTTATAGAGAAGAAAAAACATCAGAATATATTAAACAATTTTCTGTTTTTTAAAATCCTTAACTCTATTTAATATTTTTTCTTGAGGAATAGACTTCATAAAAACAATACAAATTACTTTATTAAAAAGATTTATATTCTAGACAAACAAACTCAACTCCTACCTTCGCACGACTTATTACTAATTTAACTACTGCCTATCACGAAGACGCTCGCTAACATAATTAAAGCAAAGATTAAAATAAACCAACCAAAGTTAATTTTTTTTGAAAGTTTCATTAACCCTGAAATTGTCAAAAGCCCGAAGACAAAAGATGCTAAAAGTCCATAGATAGAAGTTATTGTTGCAATTTTTGTAAAGTCTTGGAAGTTTAAAATGATGTTTCCTAAAAACACAATTGGTAAGCTCATTAAAAAGCTAAGTCTTAATGCAGTTGTGTCTTCGAATTTTCTTAAGAGAAGTGTTGAGATTGTTATTCCTGAACGAGAGATTCCTGGAATAGATGCAAGACCCTGAACAAAACCCAAGAAGAGGCTATCAGAATTTTTTATTTGTCTTTCTTTTTTGAGTCCTATATTTTTTGATTTAATCTGTATTATTCCTGTTAAAAGTAATAAACCTCCAACAAAAGCAGTTATTGTTTTTCCAGTTAGTTGAAGTTGGGATTCAAAAGACATTAATGTTTGTAAAACAATTAATCCAATGATCCCACTAATTATCGTGGCTATTATTAAAAATTTTAAAGTTTTTTTAGTTGTTTCATCTTGATATTTATATTTGAATAATGATCTAGTTAATTGTAAAATATCTTTTCTAAAATAAATTAATGCAGCAAGAAAAGTTCCAAGATGGAGAAATAAAGCTGAGTGAAGTAAGAATCCAATGTCTGTTATTCCAAAAAAGTTTGAGTTGATTAATGTGACAAATCCACTTGAGCTAATAGGAAGCCATTCTGTTATCCCTTGAATTATTCCGAGAATAATTTGTTGAAAGATTGTTAGTTGCATAGATAGAATAAAACAATAATAGTTAAAAAGATTACTTATGATAAATATTAAATTTTTACCAAAAGATTTTTAAACCAAGAAATTTTTAGATTAGCACGTAAAAATTTACTAAGTTAAAAGAAAAATGGCAAAAGAAAAACCAAATATGAATGTTGTTTTCGTCGGACATGTTGACGCAGGAAAATCAACAATAGTCGGACAATTAATGTTCCAAAGTGGTGCTGTTTCTGAACAAGAAATGAAAAAACTCAGAGAAGAAGCTGAAAAACATGGTAAGATTGGTTTTGAATTTGCTTATATTATGGATAAAATCAGAGAGTCAAGGGAAAGAGGAGTTACAATCGACCTTTCTTATAAAAAGATAATGACACAAAAATGGCAGGTAACAATTATTGATGCACCTGGTCACAGGGATTTTGTTAAAAATATGATTACTGGTGCTTCACAAGCAGATTCTGCATATTTAGTTATTGCTGCTCCTGCAGGAGTTCAACCACAAACAACAGAGCATTTATGGTTGCTTAGAACAATGGGTGTAAAAAATATATGTATTGCTGTAAACAAAATGGATGCAGTTGAATATTCTGAAGATAAATTCAAAAAAGTTAAAGAAGATGTGGGAAAATTATTATCTCAAGTAGGATATCCTCTTGATAAAGTTAATTTTATTGCATGTTCTGGATTAAAAGGAGAGAATATAACTAAAAAATCAAATAAAATGAGTTGGTATAATGGACCAACAATTTTAGAACAATTTGATTTATTTCCTCAACCAGAATTACCAACAAATCTTCCATTAAGAATGCCTGTTCAAGATGTTTATGAAATTACAGGTATTGGAACAGTTCCAGTAGGTAAGATCGAAACAGGAATAATGAAAGTTGGACAAAAGGTTAAAGTATTACCAGGAAGAACTGGCGATGGAATTGAAGGAGAAGTTAAAACAATAGAAATGCACCATGAACAAATGCAAGAAGCTATGGCAGGAGATAATGTTGGAATAAACATAAGAGGAGTAGGAAAAAAAGACTTAGCAAGAGGAGATGTTATTTGCGATGCTTCACAACCTATTACAGTTGTAAAAGAATTTATAGCACAAATAGCAGTTATTAATCATCCTTCTGTATTAGCTAAAGGATACACTCCTGTTTTTCACATACACACTGCTCAAGTTCCATGTCAATTTGTAGAACTTATAGAACAAATTGATCCAAAAACAGGTCAAGTAATAAAAGAAAATCCTGACTTTTTGAAAAATGGGGATGTTGCAAAGGTTAAAATTAAACCACAAGGAAATCTATGTTTAGAAACCCAGAAGGAAAATCCTTTCACTTCAAGATTCGCAGTGAGAGACGCTGGACAAACAGTTGCTGCTGGAGTTTGTATAGAAATTACTAGTAAGAGATAATTTTTCTTTTAAGAGATTTTGAAAAATGCCAAAATACACGAGTTATGTTGTAAAAACAGTTTTCGATTCAATCAATAATTTGATGGTTAAAAGAGATAGATTATCTAAAATTGCTCAGAATCTAGATGGAAATACAATAACACAAAATAATCAAATTTATGGAGTGAAATTTAATAAGATTAGTAAAGCTGAATCATATTTAAGACAAATCAACCCACTAAAATGGGGAAAATCAAATATTTATTTCATAAGTAACAAAACCTTTAAAAACTCATTCTAATTACAATAATCAGTAGAAAAGTATCTGAATTAGATAAATATTACTATCACATTCACAGTTCATTTTTAGCACGATGCTATTACTGATGCAAGTCAATAGACTTAATCATTAGAAGGTATTTTTCTATAAAACTCTTTAGAGTTTTCACAAATAAATTGGAATAAAATAAAAAAATGGCGAAAGTAAGTCCAGTATCTATAAAATACATGATACATGCAACTTTTATAGCTGAAGGCGCGATTGAAAAACCAGATATGATTGGAGCTATATTTGGACAGACAGAAGGATTGCTTGGAACAGAGCTTGAAATGAGAGAATTGCAAAAAGAAGGAAAGATTGGAAGAATTGAAGTTGAATTAGAAAGAAAAGACAGAAGAACCAGCGGGGTTATCAAAATTCCAACTGCCTTAGATCAATCAGAGACAACATTAATTGCAGCTGCAATAGAAACAATAGAAAAAGTTGGACCAAGTGATGCACAAATTGAAGTAGAAAGAATTGAAGATGTCAGAGGTAGCAAGAGAGATTACATCATTGAAAGAGCAAAGAAACTTATGAAAGAAATAGAAGGATCTGCAGATTCAAGAGAAATTTCAAATGAAATTAAAGATGCCACAAAAATGTCTGGAGTAAAAGAATATGGAAAAAACAAACTTCCTTATGGAGATCTTTCAGAGCAAGAATTAATTGTTGTTGAAGGAAGAGCAGATGTTCTTAATCTCTTAAGAAACGGCATTAATAATGTAATAGCAATGAATGGAACAAAACTTCCAGGAGAAATCAGAGAATTAAGTAATGAAAAAGATATTACTTTATTTGTTGATGGAGACAGAGGGGGAAAACTCATTGTTAGGAATGTTGTTGATAATGCTAAAGTGAAGTATGTGACAACTGCTCCTGATGGAAAAGAAGTTGAAGAATTGACTGGAAAAGAAATTTTAATGAATCTTAGAAAAAAAGTAAGTGTTAGTGAATTTCTCAGCAGAGAGAATTATTCAAAGCAGAAGTTTCAAGAAGAAGTAGAAGAAAAGCCTTCTTCATTTGAATTAAATGATTCTGACCAAAACAAACTTAAAGAGATCTCAGAGAAAAATCAAGGATCAGGAAAGGCAATTCTTTTAGATGATTCATTGAATGAGATAAAAAAAGTCTCTGCCAAAAGTTTAAGCAATACATTGAAAAGGATGGATCAAAAACCTTCAATTATTGTTATTGATGGAACAGTAACAACTCCAATAATCAAAACAGCAGAAGATGCAAAGTGTCAATTGATTGTTGCAAATAATTTTGCAACAACAGATACAAAAATTAAATTATTGAGCCTCTAAGTTTTAGAGGTTTTTTGTTTTTTTAGAAATTTATATGCCAAATATAAAATTCGGACCATCTGGACTTGGGGGAGTTAAAGAAGCAATTTTTAATCTTGAGAAATATAGAAGTATGGGGTTAGAAGCTTGTGAGATCTCTTTTACTCAGAGGGTTTATATTAAAAATAAGGAAGATGCCCTAAAAATAGGAATGGCTGCTAAAAACCTTGGGATTTCCTTGAGTATTCATGCCCCTTATTGGATAAATCTTAATTCTTCTGAAGATGAAAAAGTTAAGAAAAGTAAAGAAAGAATTCTTGAGTGTTGTAAAGTTGGAACATGGCTCAAAGCAAATAAAGTTGTCTTTCACCCAGATTATTATGGGGGAAGATCCAAACAAGAAACTTATGAAAATATTCGACAAGAAATTTTAGAATTACAAACACAAATCAGAGAGAAGAAATATACTTCTAAACTTGCTCCTGAAACAACAGGAAAGATAAATGTTTTCGGAAGCATTGATGAAATTTCACAGCTTGTCAATGACACTAAGTGTAGTTTTTGTATTGACTTTGCACATTTGCTAGCAAGATACAAAGATTATAAATTTAAAGAAGTATTTGAGAAATTTAATAAGCATAAAAAAATACATATCCACTTCTCGGGAATAGAATACAATAATAAAGGAGAAAGGAATCATAAAAAAACTTCTGGAGAAGACCTAAGAAAACTAATCTCGAATCTCCCTCGACAAAAAGATCTAACAATCGTTAATGAAAGCCCTTACTCTGTTCAAGATTCTATTTTAGGAGTAGAAGTTTATAATGAGGAAGGAAACAAGTAAAAAACAACTATATGTTACTTACAATTAGTTACTTTCTAATTAACATAATTTGTTGTCACCATAAAGTTTATAAATAATCTTGAACCCCTTATTTTAACAGAAAACAAAGTTTTCTGACAATTAAAAAATGGAAAAACACAAGATGGATGCCAAATCTATTTTGGTTTCTTTTTTGACAATCGTATGTGTTTTGTTTTTAGTGGCTACTGTAAATGCTTTTACAGTTGATGGCGATCTTGCTGATGTTACTGATATCAAAGTTAATGGTATCTATGCAGATAGTGATGATATCGCTGTTATAGCTGGTGAAACAATTGATGTTAAAGTGTACTTCACTTCAAACATTGATGGTTCTGACATAAGAATAAAGGCAGAACTTGAAGGCGAAAAAGTTGATGTTGAAGATAGAACTTCTTACTTCGATGTTGAAGCAGGAAAAAGATATTCAAAAACATTAACACTTAAAGTTCCTTATGAACTTAAAGATGTTCAGAGTGATGATTTGAGCCTTAATGTGAAAATCTGGAACGGGGATTTTGCAACAGAAATCGAAGATATTCTTTTAAGAGTTCAAAGACCTTCATACAATGCAGACCTTAAGTCAATATCTGTAAGTAAGACAGTTGAAGCAGGAGAATCATTCCCTGTAGATCTTGTTTTAAAAAATACTGGTTATAATGACTTAGAAGACTTGTATGTAAAAGTAAGCATTAGTGCTTTAGGTATTGAAAAATCATCTTACTTTGGAGATTTAGTCGCTATAGAAGAAGACACAGATGACGATGATGATACTGATACTATAAGCGGTAGACTTTACCTTAGTGTTCCTTATGACGTTCAATCAGGAGTTTATACTCTTGAAGTAGAAGTTATAAACGAAGATACTACTAGTTCAGAAGTTAGACAAATTATTATAAAAAATGATTTTTCTAGCCCTGCAATTGCAAATACACTTAGAAGAAGTGTTAGTGCTGGTGAAGAAGCTGAATATAGTTTGTTAATTGTAAACCCAACTAACAAATTAAAAGTTTATAGAATTGTTTCAGAATCATCAGGAAGCCTTTCTTCAAAAGCAAGCGAGTCTGTTATTGCTGTTCCTGCTGGATCAAGTGAAACAGTTAAGATAATTGCAAGTGCAGACAAAGAAGGAGATTATGACTTTAGAGTTGATGTAATCTCTGGAGAAACAATTGAAGAAACAGTTGCTTTCACTTTAAGCGTCAAAAATGACAGCACTCAAGTATCAAGTCCTATTGTTATCTTGACAGTTGTTTTAGCAATAATTTTCCTAGTATTGCTAGTTGTATTGATTGTCTTACTTGGAAAGAAACCTGAAAAGACTGAAGAATTCGGAGAAAGTTATTACTAATTTTTCTTTTCTTTTTTATTTTTTTATTTACTTTCTCTTTTTTATTTTAAAATTTATATTTAATTAATTTATAAAATAACTACGAGCATGACAACTATATTTTTAAACTTACAATCTTACTAACACCATCATGCATGCTAATCCCATAAAGATTTGTTGCATTTGTAATTATTTCATCATTGTGAGTGATCACAATATATTGACCTTTTTGCATATATTTCTTCAAAAGTCCTGCAAGTCTTTCCGAGTTTCTTTTGTCTAATGCAGCATCAATTTCATCCAGGATATAAAAATAATAAGGTTTTAATTCTTGAATCGCAAAGATAAGTGAGAGCGCGACAATGGTTTGCTCGCCTCCTGAAAGAGATTTCACATCAAAATATTTTCCATGCCCGGTTTTAACAATAATATTTACCCCTCCTTCAAATGGATCTTTACGATTTTCAAGTTCCAATGAAACAACTCCTTTTGAACTCAATTGGGAGAAATTCCTTGAGAAGATCTCATTTAATTGATTTAAAGTATTGACAAAGGTTTTCTTTTTCTTTATATTAATCTCATTGATAATCTTAAAAATACTTTGTTTTTCTTTTTCAATGATCTCGACCTTTTCTTTTATTGTATCATACTCATTCTTTATAGAATCATAAACTTCTAAAGAACGAAGATTTACAGAACCTATTCTTGAAATTGTTTCCTGAGTTTTACTCAAATGACTAATTAAAGTTTCCTTGTTTGTTTTGATAATCTCTACATTCGGGAATTCAAGCATTTCAGTTTCAAAATTCTCAAGTTCTGCCATAATCCTTGCCTTCTCAATTTTAAACTCATTAATTTTTTGATCAATATTATAAATAGAATTGTTTTTTTCTGAGATGCTAATCTCTTCATCTCTTATGCGTTTTTGAAACTCATCCCTCTTAGATATTAACTTTCTAAATTCATTTGTCAATTTTTCTTCTTGCCCTTTTTTTTCCTCAAGAGATAATTGTTTTTCTTTTAACACTTTTTTAACTTCATTAAACTCTTCTTCAAAATCTTCTGAATTTCTTAATAATTGTTTTAATGAAATTTTCAATCTTTCAAGTTCGCTTTGTTTAAAAGAAATTTCTGAATTAAGTGTCTCTTTATTCCTCAGTGAAATCTCCTGAACCTCCACAATTAAAGTTTCATACTTTTGTTCTACATTTGAATTTTCATCAAAATTAGTCTCTAATCTTTTCTTAGCCTTTTCTAATTCAATTAACTGCCCTTTGGAATTATCTATTTTTTCTTGCAATTTTTTTATTTGATAGTTCTTCTCATCTATATTTGATAAATTTATTAAATCAGACTCTCTTTTTGAAATTTCGGAACTGATTTGTTCTATGTCTCTGTCTAAAATTTCTCTCTTTTGATAAATTAAATTCAATTCCTTGTCAGATTCTTGGATTTGTTTTTTTAACAAATTCATTTTTGAAAGAGTTTCACTAGTCACAGATTCAACATGTTCTGGAGTCATCTTGCTTTTACAAACAGGGCAAGTATCAATCTTAGAAATTTTCTCAATTAATTTATTTTGTCTCTCAATTTCATACTCATTAGCAGAAGAAACTTTCTCAAACTCTATTTCCTTTTTTCTAAGATCTTCTAATAAATGTCTTTTTTCTATAATTGAATTCTTTAAAGAAATCAACTTTGAAGCGTCTGTTTTTTTATCAAACAATTCTAAAGAAATGGCTTCTATTTGTTTTGATAAAAACAATGATTCATTTTGATAATTTTGCAAAAGAGACCTCTTATCTTCAATTCTTTCTTTTAATGATTTTAACTCAGATTTATTCATATAAAATTTCTTTCTTTCCTTTTCCAGATTTTCTAATTTTTGTTTTTTTGTTTCAATTTCTTTTTGATTTTTTTCAAGCGTAGGAGACTCTTTCTGAAGGTCTTTTATCGAAGTTTCATATTCTGATATTTCTTGGATAAGTTCTTTTTCTTGTTTTAATAATGAAGAAATCTTGCTTTCTAAATTTTCAGATTTAACATTTAATCCTGCAAGTTCTGCTCTTATATTTGCTATCTCTTGATTAAGTTTTTCTTGTTCTAATCCAGTTGATTTTTGAATTGTAGAGTTTATTGAATTTATTTTAGAAGTCATATCAATAATATTTGATTCAAATTCGATTATTACTTTTTTGACTTTTTCTTTTTCTTTATTTCTTTTTTCAATTTCAAATTCTATGAGCTTTATTTGCTTTTTTCTGCTGGTAAGATCATGAAAAATAATACTTGCTTTAAATTTCTTTATGTCTTTTTCAAGCTTCTTAAATTTTAATGCCTGCTGTCTTTCTTTTTCAAGATTATTCAAATAAGAAGTCCTTTCTCTTAGTATTGCTGAAACTTCTTTTAATTTTTCATCTGTTCTGTCTAACTCCTTAAGGGATCTTTCTTTTCTTGATTCATAAATAGAAATTCCTGAAACCTCTTCGATTACTTTTCTTCTTTCTTCAGTGTGCATCTTTACAAAATTTTGAATTTCTCCTTGTAAGATTATATTAAAACCATTAGGATCTATTCCTGCAAGAGATAACAAGCTTAAAATTTCCTGCCTTGTTTTTGTTTGATTATTTATCTTGTAAATGCTTTGTCCATTTCTTTTAACAGTTCTTTTAATTGAAATCTCTTCTTCATCTATTGAAAAACCCCTGTCAGAATTATCAAACACCATTTCAACCATTGCTTCTTTTGAAGGGGATGCTACTTTTGTTCCAAGGAAAATTAGGTTTTTTGCTTTAGCTGCTCTCATTGATTTTACACTTAGTCTCCCTAAAACAAAACACAAGGCATCTGAAACATTTGATTTTCCACTTCCATTTGGACCAAGTATAACATTAATTCCAGGTGTAAAAGGCAACTCTGTTTTTCTTGGAAAACTTTTGAAGCCATACATCACCAGTTTTTTTATGTAGACCATTTAGAAGAAAATGAAAAGATGTTTTTAAAGATTGCTTGGTTAAAAGAACGGGTTAGGAGATTTTGAGATTTGAAGTATTAAAATTCAAGAAAACGTATATAGGGGTTTTTTGGATATCCTTCTGGGACAAAAAGAGTGCCAGTAAGGTTTGCATTATCTCCATCTCTTATGACAATTACAAAAGGATCCATGTTTTTTCTAATCAAATTTTTTATATAATTAATTGAAAATTCTCCTTTATTATTACAACGCATATTTTCTACTTTGACTTCATGAGGTTTTTGATTATAATCTTTTCTTGCCTTAGGATGTATTCCGAGAATTCCGGTCTTTTTAGAATGTTCATAAGAAATACTTCTGAGAGCTTTAAGTAAATTATTATTTTCTGTAGGTAAAACTACATATTTAAAATTTTTAAATTCAGAATAATTTTTTTTGATCAATGTTTTTTCTAGCATTTTTCCAAGTTATCCATGATTGTCTAAAAATTCCTTTGTTTTTATGTTTTATTGCATTTTTTTGCAAGAATCTAATTGTTGAAGGATCTGAAGTGTAACCAGAGCCAATTTCTTCTCCGTAGATTTTTTTGAGTTTTTCCATTTCTTTTTCTCTTATGCTTTTAGCAAGAATAGAAGCAGCTGAAACAGACACATGATTCTTATCTGCTTTATGTTCACAAGATATTTCCAAGTTTGAAAGATTTTTTATTTTTGTTTTTAAAAAATCCTGCCATTTATTTATACTAGGTGAAGGACAATCAATTACAATTTTTATCCGATTGTAACCTTTATTTATTTTGTTTATTATTTTTGCGATAGCTATTGCTTCAAGTTCATTTAACTTTGTTCCTTCATTGCTTTTTGTGTCAATCTCAATTGGAGGAATTATTATTGCTTCAAAAGTTTCTACACTTTCTCGAATTTTTTCTGCTAAGAATTCTCTTCTTTTTGAGGTTAATTGTTTTGAATCTTTTACTCCTAATTTTTTAAAACTAGCTACAGTTTTTTGATCTATCAAGCATCCTACTAAAACCATTGGTCCAATAACAGGACCTCTTCCTGCATCATCAATTCCAAGTTCGAACATTATAGTCTAAAAAGAGAAGCCTATAAAAAGATTCTTATTAAGAATATCCAAGGCCCAGATGGCGGAGTGGTTAACGCGCACGCTTGGAAAGCGTGGTCCTTTGGACTCCTCAGTTCGAATCTGAGTCTGGGCGTTGTGAATCCTTTGCCTGAGGATACTCACAAATTTTTCCCTCATAGTTTTCAAGAACAACTTTATCATTATTTATTTCTTTAATATATTCAGGTAATATCGGTGTCTTTCCTCCTCCTCCAGGTGCATCAATTACATAAGTTGGGACACACAAACCAGAAGTATGACCTCTTATTGCCCTATAAATTTCAAATCCCTTTTCAACTTTTGTTCTAAAATGATTTGTTCCTTTGACAGGGTCTGCTTGATAAATGTAATAAGGTCTGACTCTAATGCTTACTAATTTCTGCATTAATAATTTCATAACTTCAGGTTTATCATTAACTCCTTTCAAAAGAACTGTTTGGGAGCCAAGCGGAATTCCTGAATCAGCAAGCATCTCGCAGGATTTCTTGCTTTCAGGTGTTATTTCATCAGGATGATTAAAATGAGTATTTATATAAATTGGGTTATACTTTTTTAGCATTTCACAAAATTCAGGGGTTATTCTTTGAGGCAAGACACAGGGTATTCTCGTCCCAATTCTTATTATTGCATTTTCCCTATCTTTAATTAAATTATAAACTGCACTGATTATTTTTTCAAGAATATTATCTGAAAGCATTAATGGGTCTCCACCTGAAAGCAAAACATCTCTTATTTCAGGATGCATTCTAATATAATTAAGTCCGTTGAGAATCTCTATCCAACGCGGTTGCTTGTTAATATCTCCGACCTTTCTCTTTCTTGTGCAAAATCTACAATACATTGCACACTGATTTGAAATCCTAAATAAAATTCTATCAGGATAGCGATGAGTAATTAATGAAGGAACATTTTTCCTTTCTTGATTTTCCGGCTCTTCGTGAAGAGGATCTTCTTCTCCAAAAGAATCAGATATTTCTTCTTCTGAAGGAATACACTGTTTATATATGGGATCGCTTTTTTCTTTAATTAAAGAAAGATAATAAGGATTCACCAATACAGGATACTTCTTGCATACTTCATTAATTGGCTCTTCATTCAATCCAAAAGTTTTAGAAATCACTCTCGGGGATGACACACTTCTTCTGAGAATTTTTTTCCATTCTGGAACAAAAATTAGTTTGCACTCTCTTCTAAAAATTTTTCTCTCATTCTCTAGATCGGGTGGTTCCTCTTCTTTCATTTTTTTATCATTTGTATAGAAACAAATTGTATTTAAATCTTGTCCTCTTTAAATTTTAGCCCTCATAGTTTAATGGATAGAACACCTCGTTGCGGTTGAAGGAAGAACAGCAGAATCGAGGCGATCGGAGTTCGAATCTTCGTGGGGGCGTTGAATCAATAATTTTATATATTCTTAATTTATCTTAGAATTATTACAATGAGCCTGTAGCTCAGTCTGGTTAGAGCACCAGTCTTATACGACGATAATCCATTAGGGTTATTAGCTCACTAGATTCGTCTAAGAGAGCTGGGGGTCCACGGTTCAAATCCGTGCAGGCTCATTTTATATTAAAAATGGCAAAAACAAAAAAACTTTACAGAAGCAAAAAAGAAAGAATCATTGCAGGAGTTTGTGGTGGAATTGCTGAACATTTAAATGCAGACCCCACTATTGTTAGGTTATTGTGGGTAATTGGAACACTTTTGTTCTTTGGTGCTGGAATTTTTGCTTATCTTCTAGCTTGGATAATTGTTCCAGAGAGATGATTGTTTTGTAAGATATAAATTAATTTTAAGGAATTTTCTTTATTTAATAATGAAACGCCTTAAGGAATATTTAGAAATTCTTTATTTTAGTGATTCTATTATCCCAGATCTTTTTCAAGTTATTAAGGCATGTTCAGAATATGGTAAGAGAAAATATTTTACAAAAGAAGATGTTCTTTGTGGGTTAAGAGGTAAAAATATTAAGATTTCCTCTTCTAGACTCGATGATTATTTTAGATCTCTTGAAGAGGTTGGGAGAAGTTATGGAATAATTGAATTTGATTCTTATAGATTTTTTATAAATTAGCTACTTTTGTATGGAATTTCCTTAAGACTAAATAACTTTTTATACTTCTTGTTTATATTATTCTCATGTTAATAGGTCTAGTAGGAAAACCCTCTTGCGGGAAGTCGACTTTTTTTAAAGCAGCGACTTTGGCAAATGTTTTGATTGCGCCTTATCCTTTTGCGACAATTCAACCAAATCATGGCATGGGTTATGTAAAAGTTGAATGCATTGACAAGGAGTTTGGTGTGCAGTGCAATCCTTCTAAAGGTTATTGTATAAATGGAATTAGATTTGTGCCTGTTGAATTAATGGATGTTGCTGGTTTAGTTGAAGGTGCTTCAGAAGGAAAGGGAATGGGTAATAAATTTCTTGATGATTTAAGGCAGGCAGATGCATTCATTCATATTGTTGATGTTTCTGGAGAGACAAATGAAAAAGGAGAAAAGACAGAAAATTATGAAGTTACAAAAGATATTGAAATGTTGGAGAATGAACTTGATTTATGGTATTTAGGGATTTTAAAAAAAATCTGGAAGAGTTTTGCAAGAACAATGCAAATTGAAAAAAGTGATTTTTCTAAATCAGTTGCAAAGCAGTTTTCTGGATTGAAAGTTACTGAAGAAAATGTTAAAGCAGTTGCAAGAAATTTTGATGTTTCTAAAGCAGCTGAATGGAGTGACCAAGAATTAAGTAATTTTGCAAGAAGTTTGAGAAATGAGACTAAGCCAATGATAATTGTAGCAAATAAAGTTGATATGCCTAAAGGAAAGGAGAATTATGAAAAATTAAAAAAAGAATTTTCTAGCTTGAAAATTATCCCTTGTTCAGCTGATTCTGAACTCGCTTTGAGAGAAGCTTCAAAAGCTGGATTGATTAAGTATCTTCCTGGAGAAAATAGTTTTGAGATAGTCAAAGGAATTAATGAAAAACAAAAAGAAGCTCTAGATAAAATTAAGAAAAATGTTTTAGAAATTTTTGGTTCAACTGGTGTGCAGGAAATCTTGAATAAAATTGTTTTTGAAATGTTGAATTATATTGCTGTTTTTCCTGCTGGTGGAAAACTTAAAGATAGCAAAGGAAACATCCTTCCTGATTGCTTTTTAGTTCCCAATGGTTCAACTGCTTTGGATTTTGCATTTAATATTCATACTGATTTAGGTAACAAGTTTATTAAAGCAATTGATGCAAGAACAAAACAAGTTATTGGAAAAGAACATAAGTTAAAGCATAGAGATGGAATTGAGATAATTACAAGGTAAACTTTAAATAATCATTTTTCTTATCAACAAAATGAAAAGAGGGAATTATTTTATTCTGATATTGATGATTGTTTTAGCTTCGGGTTTAGTAAGTGCGACTTATTATTATGTCTCTCCAACAGGAACAGCAACATGGAGTTCTTGTACAGATATCAATACACCATGTTCATTGAGTACTGCAAATGCAAATGCGAAGGCAGGTGATACTATCTATATTAGAGGAGGAACTTATATTAATGGAGCCATACAACCAACTAATTCAGGCACAGCAGGTAACATAATAATATTTACATCTTATAATAATGAGAAAGTGATATTTGATGGAGTATCTAGTACGATTTCTTTTGAGGGAGATTCACATATAAAAGTCCATGGTTTTACTGTTTCTAATTCAGAGTGGATGCTCAGGATTATGCAGGGAAGCAATAATATCGAGATAAGCAATTGTACTTTCTATAACACTATTCCCGCATCAAATGGGGTACCGAGGAAGTCTCTGATACAGGAAGATTCAACATATAATTGGATACACCATTCAATCTTTCATACAGCAGGCTATGCGAGCGATGAAGGAGGAGGAGTTTGTGATGACAAGGGAGGGATTATGAGTATCGGTAATAGTAACACTGTGGGTGCTAGTTCCTATAATCTTCTCGAAAATAATGTATTTTATTCAGGTGGGCACCATTTATTACAGCTCAATGATCCTTATAATGTAATAAGGAATAATCATTTTCATAATGAAGCATGGATGGTTTGCAACCACTGTACTATCACAAAGGGTTATACGCTTCCTGTTCAAAATTATTGCGGAAACAGAAATATGGAGCTTATCAGCCCAAGCGCAAACTGGAATCTTATAGAGGGTAACACTTTCTCTTATGGAGGAATACCTCCTGATGATTTCTATGGTACGGGATTGGAAGTTAAATGGGCTCATAATAATATAATTCGCTATAATAGTATATTCAATAATTCAGGATCAGGCATCTGGCTCTATGCATTTGGAGGTCCGGTGGAGAATAACACTGTATACTCCAACACGATATTTCACAACTCTCATGTTGATTCAGATTATCTTGCAGCAACACCTTTAGGGCACCGACATCTCGGAGGTATTTGTTTCAGCAATTCCTGGTATAATACAATTAAGAATAACATAGTGTATGATAATTACAATGGTCCTTTCACTAAGTCTGGTGCAAATTATGATCTCTATAATAGTAATAATATTGGGAAAAACTGGAATGATACAAATGGCGATCCAAAATTTGTTGACCCTATTTTAGGAAGTCCATTTGATTCAACTAAGCCTGATTTAAGATTACAGCAAGGTAGTGGGGCAATAGATGCGGGAACATGGTTGACGACAATTTCAAGTTCATCTGGAACAGGCAATACATTCTATGTTTATGATGCTGATTATTTCATGGATGGATGGGGGATAATAGAAGGTGATGAGATACAACTAGAAGGTTCTACAAAAAAAGTTCGAATAACAAGCATTGATTATGATACAGATAAAATTATTGTGGATCAGACCATCACATGGACTAAAGGGCAAGGTGTAAGTTTAAGTTATGAAGGAAATTTTCCTGATATGGGTGCGCATGAATTTGTTTCAGAATTGCCTTCTAAAAATTATTATGTGGATAATCAAGCAACAGGATGTTCTCAACCATCTGATACTGATTATAATCCAGGAGCAAGAACCTGTGGAACAGGTTCATCAATAGTATATAATACAATACAAGGTATTTTTGATAACATGGATTTTAATGGCGGAGAAGTAATAGAAGTAAGGTCTGGAACATATAATGAAAAAGTAACAATATCAAATGAAGATGATGGCGCAATAGGAAATCCTGTTATTTTAAAAGCTAAAAATGGGGAAGTTGTGAAAATTGATGGGCAAAAGATTAGATCCCGAGGTATTGAGGTTTTGAGTAGCACTACTGATATTATCATTGAAGGATTCAATATAAACAATTGGATTTCAGCAAATACAGGAGATGGAATATATGTTCATTGTGCACAAAATAGCGAATGTCAGAGAATTATCCTAAGAAGCAATACTATAAATATTATTCAAGACTCTTCTGGTTCAGGCCAAATGGCAATTCATTTTGAACACTGTGATTATTGTTCTGCTGAAAACAATATTATATCGACTGATGATGCATCTTGGAGCGTGCAGACAGATGGTTTCAAGATTGGTAACTCTGATAATTTCATTCTTTCAAATAATACTGTTGTCATGAGAAATGGTTGGGCTTTGAATGATAATCATGCTGATTGTCTTCAGATGATGGGTTGTGCTGATTTTACAGCATATGGGAATGATTTTTCAAGTACAAAAGACAGTTCAACACAGGGATTTTTTTTGAATATTCCTAATGATGATAATTTTGTTGCAAAAGATTATGGGATTACAAGAATTTATAATAATGTCATAACTGGTAAAATTTCCAATGCAGGAATAAGTTTATACTGTAATAAACCAGGCTCGTCCTGTAAATATGAAATTTATAATAATATAATTGCACAGGAAAAAACAAATCCAGATGGTATTGGAATTAGAGTATCAGATGATTATGCAATTGTTAAAAACAATATAATCTGGAATAAAAATGCAAGAACAACAATAGCAGTAGAAAACACAAACCAAAATGAAGGAGATATTGATTATAATCTGCATTTTTCTTCTCATCCAGATGGATTTAGAGTGAACTGGGAAGGATTATTTTATACAAATATAAATGACTGGAAAAATATTTATGGGCCGGGAAATAATGAAAATAATGGAGATCCCCTGCTTGATTCTGAATTTATGCAGATTTCTTTAAGTGTTGATGTTATTGATAAAGGGGTTAATCTTAATAGCATCTTTAACATTGATAAAAAAGGGGTTGTTCGACCACAAGGAAATAGATGGGATATTGGCGCATATGAATTTATCAATAATATTTGCATCCACTCTTCAGACACAAACTGCGACGGAAAAGTTGATATTTCTGAATTGATTTTATACATCAGCAGATGGAAGAATAATGATGGTGTTTTAATTTCAGATTTGATGGAGGCAATAGGTATTTGGAAAAATGGATAAGAAAATAGTAATGATATTAGTTGGATTTATGTTTTTGTCAGCATTGAATTTTGTTAGTGCAGAAAATTATTATGTTTCTCCAACAGGAACAGCAACATGGAGTTCTTGTACAAATATCAATACACCTTGTTCACTTGATACTGCAAATTCAAATGCTAAAGCAGGTGATGTTGTTAATTTGAGAGGGGGTATTTATGCAGGTCAGAGTATAATGCCTGTTAATTCTGGTACTGCTTCGAATAAAATAATCTACAAGTCATATAATTCTGAATCTGTTGTTTTAGATGACACTGGTGAAGTAATCGGAGCTCCTTATGGCTTGGGTGTTCTTCTCGAAAGGGTTGATTATATTGTTATTGACGGAATAACAATACAAAATCAGGAACGGCCTGTATCAATTTATCATGGAGCAAGTCATAATGAGATAAAAAATTGCATAATTAAAGAAGCTATTTATAATATTGGTGGAGCTGGTAGTGCGAGATTAATAAATATTCTTGATGGACAAGGAGATGATGGAGGGAGTAATCACAATTGGATACATCATAATATTATGTATAAATCTGGTCATATTGGAGGAACTGGCTGTGAAGACTATGGAGGGGTTGTTGGTGTTGGAGCATACAATTCAGATTATATCAGCAATTATAATACTATAGAAAATAATATCCTGTATCACGGCGGTCACTATGTTGTGCAGACTAACACTCAATATAATATTGTACGAAATAATATAATTCATAATGAAGGTTTCATGAATGATGATAATCCTAATTGTAATCCTAAGACAACATCTTGGCATGAATCTGGATATTGGGGGAATCGTGTCATGGCTATTAATGATGGATATAATCGTTCAATGATTAATAATCTAATAGAAAATAATAGAGTTGGTCATGGTAGCAATCCACCTGATGGGGGTGGTGCTAATGGAATTGTTTTAACAGGTGCAGGTAATATTGTTAGGCATAATTATATTTTTGATTCAGGTCAGCATGGAGTATATTTTAAACAGATAACAAATGGAGATTCAGATAATAACAGGGTTTATAGTAATACTCTTTATCATACAGGATATTCATACGGCCAGCTTGGAAATGTGGCATTTGGAGCAGTATACATTCATGGCGAAAGTAGTCAAAATTTTATTAAAAATAATATTGTTTATGATGTTCATCCTGATGTTTGGGATTTTCGAGGAAATCTTGTAGGAAATACGCTTACAAATAATTGGATAACATCTAATGGGGATCCAAAATTCACAAATCCTGATATTTCAGACCCAACGAGTAAAACTCTCCCAGACCTTTCTCTTCAGTCATCATCAGCAGCAATTGACAATGGAACATACTTAACAAAAGTCGCTGTATCAGATACAGGAAGCGGAACAACCTTGATTGTTGATGATGCATTATATTTCCAGGACGGAAAATGGGGTTCTTCCTTATCAAATATAAGACCTGACTGGATTGCTATCGGATCAGTTGGTAATGTTGTTGAGATTAGCTCTATTAATTATAATACAAATGTAATCACATTAGCAGATTCAATTTCACGAAATGATGGAGATTCTGTCTGGCTGTATAAGGATTCAACTGGAAGAAAGGTTTTGTATGGAAATGCTCCTGATGTTGGAGCATATGAGTTTGTTTTTGATTCAGTAACTTGTCAACAAGGTGATCAATACAAAATAATTGATTCAACAAATATTCAAGTATGCTCTTGTGAACAGGTTGATGTTCAGGCTGCAGTTGATGCTGCAAGTGCGGGTGATACTGTGAAGGTTCCTG
>JBDRCH010000006.1:0-2254 GCA_043821945.1 archaeon | reverse complement strand
ATAAGGTTTGGTTTCTTTAATATTAACATCAGAATTATGAAGTTTTGAACCAATATTACCTGCAAAATAAAAAGCTCTTCCAATTCCAACAGCACCAATTCCATCTAAGTGATCTGCATCAAATAAAATCATTGCTTCTTTTGTCTGAGGTATTTTTTCATTTCTAAATCTGTGAGTTTCTATACAATGAATAATTTTATTAATTTTATCTTCAGGATAATTATATTTTTTTAAAATATCTTTAGCAAGTTCTGCACCTTTTTCTGCATGACAAATCTCTCCAGTAGATTCATCTTGTAATTTTCTTCCAATGTCATGAAGAAATACTGCAAGTTCTAAAATTTCTAAATCTGCGTTTTCAATTTCTCCAATATGAAATGCTAATTTATGAACTCTTTCAACATGATCCCATTCATGACCTGTTTTTGAATCATGAAATTTTTTAGCTTCCTCTTTTATTTGTTCTGATATAGAAATATTAAAATCTAATTTTTTATAATCATATTTATTTAAATCTTCTTCAATATCTTCATAGGCTTTTCCACATATCATTCCTCCTGCAATAAATTCTTCTTGAGTTATATCTACTAGACAAAAATCAGGCATTTCAAATTTATCTTTTTCTTCAATAGAATCAAATTCAAAATCAGCTAAAACCAATCCTTTTAAGTCTCCTTGAAAAACATCAATCTCTGCAAGTCTTCCATGATAATCATAAAGATATCTTATTTTATGAACCTTTTTTCCATCTAAACTCATTAAACTGTTAAATTCTTTTTCTGTAAGAATAATTGTTTGTTCTTCTTGATGTGAGACGTCCTCTTCAACTGGTTCTTTTTTAGTTATTTCAAATTTATTACTATTTTTTCTTACTCTTAATACTGGATGTCTGCTTTCCTTAGGGATATAAATATCAATTATCTCAATAAACTTACAATCTCCTAAACCTTCAGGTAATTCTTTTACAAGATAAGTTTTTTCTATTTCTATCATTTCATTCCTGTTGAACCAAATCCACCTGCTCCTCGCTGAGAATCTTCAAGATCTTCTGATAATTCAAAATCAGGTGTAAAATATTCTTGGATAATTGCCTGAACAATTCTATCTCCTTTTTCAATTGTAAAAGGCTCTTTTGTAGAATTAAATAAGATTATTTTTAATTCTCCTCTGTAATCTGAATCAATAACTCCTGCAAATCTATGAATGCCTTTAAACCCCATTCCACTTCTATCCCAAAATAAGGTAACATATCCATCAGGAACTTCTATTGATATTCCTGTTCCAAAGGCATGTCTTTCTCCTGGTTGTAGGGTTTTTTCTTCAACTGAATGAATATCAAAACCTGCTGAGTATTCTGTTCCTAATACTGGAACCTTAGCATCTGGATGAAGTTTTTTTACTTTTACCTTAATTTTTCTTATTGTCATAACAGTTTATTGAAAGTTTTGTTTTTAAATATTGTTGTGAATAAGTAATTATCTTTTATCATAAATAATATATATCTTAATGTTCTTATTGTTTTATGGAAATAATTCATAAAATTGCAGCAATGGTAATTACCGATGATAAATTTTTAATGGTCAGAAAAAAAGGCAAAGATATTTGGACAAACCTTGGTGGTAAGCCTGAAGGAGATGAAACAGAGGATGAAGCCTTAATCAGAGAGATAAAAGAAGAGCTTGATTGTGATTCAGAGATTGTTAGAAAGTTAGGAGATTTTGAAGCAAAAGCTGTTTTTGATGATGCTGTTGTTAGATTATCAGTATTTTTAGTTAAGATTATTGGAGAACCAAAAATTAATGATCCTGAGTTAGAAGAGTTTAGATTCATATCAAAAGATTATAAAACTCAAGGAATCAAGCTTCCTCCATCAATTGAAGAGCAGATTTTACCTTATTGTTTAGATTATGGAATTTTAAAGTGGTAGATTGTTGTGATTTTTTGCATTTTTGGAATTTTTTGTGAATCACTATATGGTAGGTTTGAAAAATGTTTCTGAGGGGGCTTATAGCCCAACATACAGTATATGGTATGGAAACATTTAAATAGTAGGATTCCTATAAAATATTGTAAACCACAACAAGTTGGGGTGCAAAAAAAGGTGATATACAACATATTGTATATTGAAGAGATTATGGAGATATACAATGAAATGCATATTTTGTGGTGCTGATACCCGAGTTACAGATAAGAGAGAAGCACCAGATGGGACAAGGAGGAGGCGAGAGTGCTTAAAATGCAAAAAAAGGTTCAC